>NZ_BAAGAB020000105.1:0-5536 GCF_047159895.1 Lysobacter xanthus | reverse complement strand
CCCAAAGACAAACCCCCACCCGTTTTCACGGATGGGGGTTTGGGGATAAAGACCCTGGCGATGACCTACTCTCGCATGGCAAAGCCACACTACCATCGGCGCGGGTGCGTTTCACTTCCGAGTTCGGGATGGGATCGGGTGGTTCCACACCGCTATGGTCACCAGGGAGAGGGTGGAGGGTCGCACTTGCGTGCGCCGCGCTCTCGACTGATTACCGGACGGATCTTTGGATCCGAGCGGAAAAGGGGTGGATGTAGCGAGCAGTGGAATGTCGTGACGTATCACGAGGCCAAGGGCACTTCGACTGGAGCACCGCTCCAGGAAGCCACTTGAGGTTATATGGTCAAGCCGCACGGATCATTAGTACTGGTTAGCTCAATGCATTGCTGCACTTACACACCCAGCCTATCAACCACCTGGTCTTGATGGTTCCTTCAGGGGAGTCAAGCTCCCGGGAGATCTCATCTTGAGGCGCGCTTCCCGCTTAGATGCTTTCAGCGGTTATCGCTTCCGAACATAGCTACCCGGCAGTGCCACTGGCGTGACAACCGGAACACCAGAGGTTCGTCCACTCCGGTCCTCTCGTACTAGGAGCAGCCCCTCTCAAATCTCCAACGCCCACGACAGATAGGGACCGAACTGTCTCACGACGTTCTGAACCCAGCTCGCGTACCACTTTAAATGGCGAACAGCCATACCCTTGGGACCGACTACAGCCCCAGGATGTGATGAGCCGACATCGAGGTGCCAAACACCGCCGTCGATATGAACTCTTGGGCGGTATCAGCCTGTTATCCCCGGAGTACCTTTTATCCGTTGAGCGATGGCCCTTCCATACAGAACCACCGGATCACTAAGACCTACTTTCGTACCTGCTTGATCCGTCGATCTTGCAGTCAAGCACGCTTATGCCTTTGCACACAGTGCGCGATGTCCGACCGCGCTGAGCGTACCTTCGTGCTCCTCCGTTACTCTTTGGGAGGAGACCGCCCCAGTCAAACTACCCACCATACACGGTCCCCGCGCCGGATAACGGCGCCAGGTTAGAACGTCAAGCACATCAGGGTGGTATTTCAAGGATGGCTCCACCGAAGCTAGCGCCTCGGTTTCACAGCCTCCCACCTATCCTACACAGACGAACTCAACGTTCAGTGTAAAGCTATAGTAAAGGTTCACGGGGTCTTTCCGTCTTGCCGCGGGAACGCTGCATCTTCACAGCGATTTCAATTTCACTGAGTCTCGGGTGGAGACAGCGCCGCTGTCGTTACGCCATTCGTGCAGGTCGGAACTTACCCGACAAGGAATTTCGCTACCTTAGGACCGTTATAGTTACGGCCGCCGTTTACTGGGGCTTCGATCAAGAGCTTCGCCTTGCGGCTAACCCCATCAATTAACCTTCCAGCACCGGGCAGGCGTCACACCCTATACGTCCACTTTCGTGTTTGCAGAGTGCTGTGTTTTTGATAAACAGTCGCAGCGGCCTGGTCACTGCGGCCCTTCTCAGCTATTAACCAAAAAGGGCGCACCTTCTCCCGAAGTTACGGTGCTATTTTGCCTAGTTCCTTCACCCGAGTTCTCTCATGCGCCTTAGAATTCTCATCCTGCCCACCTGTGTCGGTTTACGGTACGGTCTGCGTAAGCTGAAGCTTAGGAGCTTTTCCTGGAAGCGTGATATCAGCAGCTTCGTCCAAAAGGACTCGTCCTTAGTCTCAACGTTGCTCCCCCGGATTTGCCTAAGGGAACCGCCTCAACTCTCTCACCCGGACAACCAACGCCGGGCCTGCCTAACCTTCTCCGTCCCTCCATCGCACTTACGCGAGGTGCTGGAATATTAACCAGCTTCCCATCGACTACGCTTTTCAGCCTCGCCTTAGGGGCCGACTCACCCTGCGCCGATTGACGTTGCGCAAGGAAACCTTGGGCTTTCGGCGTGCGGGGTTTTCACCCGCATTATCGTTACTCATGTCAGCATTCGCACTTCCGATACCTCCAGCAACCTTCTCAAGTCACCTTCAACGGCTTACGGAACGCTCCTCTACCGCGCACATCGAAATGTGCACCCCAAGCTTCGGTTCATCGCTTAGCCCCGTTAAATCTTCCGCGCAGACCGACTCGACCAGTGAGCTATTACGCTTTCTTTAAAGGGTGGCTGCTTCTAAGCCAACCTCCTGGCTGTCTGTGCCTTTCCACATCGTTTTCCACTTAGCGATGAATTTGGGACCTTAGCTGTGGGTCTGGGTTGTTTCCCTTTTCACGACGGACGTTAGCACCCGCCGTGTGTCTCCCGGATAGTCCGTGCTGGTATTCGGAGTTTGCAATGGTTTGGTAAGTCGCAATGACCCCCTAGCCATAACAGTGCTCTACCCCCAGCAGGATTCGTCCGAGGCGCTACCTAAATAGCTTTCGAGGAGAACCAGCTATCTCCGG
Organism: Lysobacter xanthus; assembly: GCF_047159895.1. Lineage (NCBI taxonomy): Bacteria > Pseudomonadati > Pseudomonadota > Gammaproteobacteria > Lysobacterales > Lysobacteraceae > Lysobacter > Lysobacter xanthus. The sequence continues at coordinate 3,109 of NZ_BAAGAB020000105.1, read as the reverse complement.
GTTCGATTAGCTTTTCACTCCTAATCACACCTCATCCCCATCTTTTGCAACAGATGTGGGTTCGGGCCTCCAGTCCGTGTTACCGGACCTTCACCCTGGGCATGACTAGATCACCCGGTTTCGGGTCTACTGCCCGCGACTATGCGCCCTTTTCAGACTCGGTTTCCCTTCGCCTCCCCTATACGGTTAAGCTCGCCACGAACAGTAAGTCGCTGACCCATTATACAAAAGGTACGCCGTCACCAAACAAGTTGGCTCCGACTGCTTGTACGCACACGGTTTCAGGGTCTATTTCACTCCCCTCTCCGGGGTTCTTTTCGCCTTTCCCTCACGGTACTGGTTCACTATCGGTCGGTCAGTAGTATTTAGCCTTGGAGGATGGTCCCCCCATGTTCAGACAGGGTTTCACGTGCCCCGCCTTACTCGATTTCACTGAAAAAGCCTTTTCGCATACCGGGCTGTCACCGTCTACGGCCAACCTTTCCAGGTTGTTCTGCTAAAACTTAATCAGCTTAAGGGCTGGTCCCCGTTCGCTCGTCACTACTCAGGGAATCTCGGTTGATTTCTTTTCCTCCGGGTACTTAGATATTTCAGTTCTCCGGGTTCGCTTCCAGCAGCTATGTATTCACTGCAGGATACTGCTTGCGCAGTGGGTTTCCCCATTCGGACATTACGGGATCAAAGCTTGTTGCCAGCTCCCCCGTACTTTTCGCAGGCTGCCACGTCCTTCATCGCCTCTGACCGCCAAGGCATCCACCGTGTGCGCTTATTCGCTTGACCATATAACCCCAAGTCGCCTCAGGGTCGTATTTGTGTCCAGGGGTACAAAGCCCGGACGCGAATTCAACGACTCAATTTTTAGGGGCTCGAAGCCCCCGCCTTAGCCTCACGACACGTCTGTAGACATTCCGTCTAAAACGCTCGCTACATCCGATTTTCAAAGAACACCTCACCGGCCTCAGCGCCCGTGCGGTTCTAATCTTGAGTGTGTGCTGACATTCGAAGTGGTGGGTCTGGGAGGACTCGAACCACCGACCTCACCCTTATCAGGGGTGCGCTCTAACCACCTGAGCTACAGACCCGGTGCGTGGTGGAGCTTGTCGGGATCGAACCGACGACCCCCTGCTTGCAAAGCAGGTGCTCTCCCAGCTGAGCTAAAGCCCCGTATTACAGGGACGCGCTCTGGAAAGCCCCCTTGGGCCTTCCGGAACTTCGAATGCAGGTGTCTTGTGCGGGCGCCTGGCAGCAATGCTGCCGGTTCTCAAAAGGAGGTGATCCAGCCGCACCTTCCGATACGGCTACCTTGTTACGACTTCACCCCAGTCATCGGCCACACCGTGGCAAGCGCCCCCCCGAAGGTTAAGCTACCTGCTTCTGGTGCAACAGACTCCCATGGTGTGACGGGCGGTGTGTACAAGGCCCGGGAACGTATTCACCGCAGCAATGCTGATCTGCGATTACTAGCGATTCCGACTTCATGGAGTCGAGTTGCAGACTCCAATCCGGACTGAGATGGGGTTTCTGGGATTGGCTCACCGTCGCCGGCTTGCAGCCCTCTGTCCCCACCATTGTAGTACGTGTGTAGCCCTGGCCGTAAGGGCCATGATGACTTGACGTCATCCCCACCTTCCTCCGGTTTGTCACCGGCGGTCTCCTTAGAGTTCCCACCATTACGTGCTGGCAACTAAGGACAAGGGTTGCGCTCGTTGCGGGACTTAACCCAACATCTCACGACACGAGCTGACGACAGCCATGCAGCACCTGTGTTCTGGTTCCCGAAGGCACTCCCGCATCTCTGCAGGATTCCAGACATGTCAAGGCCAGGTAAGGTTCTTCGCGTTGCATCGAATTAAACCACATACTCCACCGCTTGTGCGGGCCCCCGTCAATTCCTTTGAGTTTCAGTCTTGCGACCGTACTTCCCAGGCGGCGAACTTAACGCGTTAGCTTCGATACTGAGTGCCAAGTTGCACCCAACATCCAGTTCGCATCGTTTAGGGCGTGGACTACCAGGGTATCTAATCCTGTTTGCTCCCCACGCTTTCGTGCCTCAGTGTCAGTGCTGGTCCAGGTGGCCGCCTTCGCCACGGATGTTCCTCCCGATATCTACGCATTTCACTGCTACACCGGGAATTCCGCCACCCTCTACCGCACTCTAGACCGCCAGTATCCAATGCAGTTCCCAGGTTGAGCCCAGGGCTTTCACATCAGACTTAACGAACCACCTACGCACGCTTTACGCCCAGTAATTCCGAGTAACGCTTGCACCCTTCGTATTACCGCGGCTGCTGGCACGAAGTTAGCCGGTGCTTATTCTTCCGGTACCGTCATAACCCCTGAGTATTAATCAAAGGCTTTTCTTTCCGGACAAAAGAGCTTTACAACCCGAAGGCCTTCTTCACTCACGCGGCATGGCTGGATCAGGCTTGCGCCCATTGTCCAATATTCCCCACTGCTGCCTCCCGTAGGAGTCTGGACCGTGTCTCAGTTCCAGTGTGGCTGATCATCCTCTCAGACCAGCTACGGATCGTCGCCTTGGTGGGCCTTTACCCCGCCAACTAGCTAATCCGGCGTCGGCTCATCTTTCTGCGTGAGGCCTTGCGGTCCCCCACTTTCACCCGTAGGTCGTATGCGGTATTAGCGTAAGTTTCCCTACGTTATCCCCCACAAAAAGGCAGATTCCGACGCATTCCTCACCCGTCCGCCGCTCGCCGGCATCCCGAAGGACCCGCTGCCGCTCGACTTGCATGTGTTAGGCCTGCCGCCAGCGTTCACTCTGAGCCAGGATCAAACTCTTCACTTAAGTTTTGCAACCAATCCCGAAGGATCAGCTAAAGCTTTTAGTGCAGAGCCCGTTCCAAGCCTCAAAACTCGCTTGCATTTGCATGCATTTAAATCTTGTTGCTTGTGACGAGACATCTGCGATGGACAGTCATCCACCACCAGACGCCCGCACAAGTCACCTGCGCACACTGTCAAAGATCTCAAGGTCCGGCCTCAGCGCCTTCCCCTCTTTCTTCCCTCACCCGGCGAACTTCAGTCCGTCCGAGTGAGCCGCCCATTTTAGAGCAGTTCCGATCACTGTCAACACCCTGTGAGCGGAAATTTT
>NZ_BAAGAB020000104.1:0-5578 GCF_047159895.1 Lysobacter xanthus | reverse complement strand
CCTGGTCTGCGGGGCATCGGAGGGCATCGGACGCGCGGCGGCGCACGAGCTCGCCCTGCTGGGCGCGGACGTCACCGTGCTGTCGCGCCGGCCGGAGGCCTTGCAGGGCGTGGTCGCCGCCCTGCCCGTCCGCGGTGCACAGGCGCACGGCTGGATCGCGGCGGACGTGTCCGACCTCGACGGCCTCGATGCACGCGTGCGAGGGCTCGTCGCCGGCAAGCCGGTCCACGTGCTCGTCAACAACACCGGGGGCCCGCCCGGCGGGCCCGCGCACGGCGCGACGCTCGACGCCTACCGCGATGCCTTCGCGCGGCACGTGCTCGCCGGTCAGACGCTCGTGCAGGCCGTGCTCGACGGCATGCGGGGCGACGGCTGGGGTCGCATCGTCAACGTGGTGTCGACCTCGGTGCGTGAGCCGATCCCCAATCTCGGCGTGTCCAACACGGTGCGCGCTGCCGTCGCCGGCTGGGCGAAGACGCTGTCGCGTGAGCTCGCGCCGCACGGCATCACCGTCAACAACGTTCTGCCGGGCTACACCAATACGGGCCGCCTGACGCAGATCCTCGCGGACCGTGCGAAGGCCGGCGGGACAAGCGCGTCCGACGTGGCCGATGCGATGCGTCGCAGCGTGCCGGCAGGGCGTTTCGCGGAGGCCGCCGAAGTGGCCGCCGCCATCGCCTTCCTGTGCTCGCCGGCGGCGGGCTACATCAACGGCGTGAGCCTCGCCGTCGACGGCGGCCGGATGCAGTCGATATGAGCGCGGCGCTGCGCATCGCGCTGTCGTCGCTCCCGTTCGTGCTGTCGATCGTCTGGGCCTGGCGTTGGATCAACGACGGCGTCGCGCAGGGCGCTCCGTACATCGTGCCGAGTGTGTACGGGCTGCTGGTCGGCCTGTGGTGCATCGTTCTCGCAAGTGCGCCCGTGATCCTGGGTGGATTGTTGTCCGTGGTGCTCGCGGAGATCCTTCGGCTGCGGCCACCGCACGTCGTCGGCATCGTCGCCGACCGCTGGCTGACGTTCTCCGGCCCCGCCATCTATTTCGCCGGCGCCTGGCTCGCCTGGGCGTTCATGTGGGATGTCGATCGCCCGGTGCCGACGCGCGAAGCGCTCTACGGCACCTCCTACTACTGGGTGATCGCCGCATTCGCCGCGACGTGGAGCGTGGCCTTCGGGGCAGCGGCATGGCACTTCGTCACCCGCGACGTGCGCCTCACGCCCCGCGCCGCGGCGGTTGTCTAGGCTGTCCGGCGCGTTCCCGGCCGCCTACCATTCCGCGATGCGACTCCATCACCTGATCGACGGACAGGCCCGCCCCGCGACGAGCGGCCGCTGGCTCGACGTATACGAGCCGGCGACCGGCCGGGTGCTGGCGCAGGTCGCCGCAGGCGATGAGGCCGACGTCGACGCCGCCGTCGCAGCCGCACGGGCGGCGGCGCCCGGCTGGGCGGCGTTGCGCAACAGCGAGCGGTCGCGCTGGCTGGAGCGGCTGGCCGATGCGATCGAGGCCCGCGCGGAGGCGTTCGCGACGGCCGAATCGCGCGACGCCGGCAAACCCCTGCGGCTGGCACGCACGGTCGAGATCCCCCGCGCAATCGCCAACTTCCGCTTCTTCGCGCACGCCGCGACGCAGTTCGCCAGCGAGTCGCACCATGGTGAGGCCGGGCTCAACTACACCGTGCGGGCGCCGCTGGGCGTTGTGGCCGCGATCTCGCCTTGGAACCTCCCGCTGTATCTGCTGACGTGGAAGATCGCGCCCGCGCTGGCGGCCGGCAACACGGTGGTCGCCAAGCCGTCCGAAGTCACCCCGTGGACCGCGACGCTGCTCGGCGAAGCGGCCATGGAGATCGGCCTGCCGCCCGGCGTGCTGAACATCGTGCACGGCATGGGTCCCGACGTCGGCGAGCCCCTGGTGACGCATCCCGATGTCCGCGCAATCACGTTTACCGGCAGTACCGCGGTCGGGCGGCGCATCGCCGGCGTCGCCGGCCCGATGCTCAAGAAGGTCTCGCTGGAGCTCGGCGGTAAGAACGCCACGATCGTCTTCGCCGACGCGCCTTGGCGGGAGCACCTCGACCTGCTCGTGCGCTCGGCGTTCCAGAACACCGGGCAGATCTGCCTCTGCGGTTCGCGCCTGCTGGTCGAGCGGCCGATCCACGACGCCTTCGTCGAAGCCTTCGTCGAACGCGTGCGTGCGCTGCGCGTCGGCGACCCCATGGACCCCGACACGGACCTCGGCCCGCTGGTCTCGCAGGCGCATTTCGACAAGGTTTCCGCAGCGCTCGACCGCGCGCGCGCCGAAGGCGGCCGCCTGCTCTGTGGCGGGACCCGCGTGGACCGACCCGGCTGGTTCCTCGAACCGGCGGTGATCGAAGGACTCGGCGCCGACTGCAGCACGAACCGCGACGAAGTCTTCGGCCCGGTGGTCACCGTGCAGGCATTCGACGGCGACGCGCAGGCGCTTGAGCTCGCGAACTGCGGCGATTACGGCCTGTCGGCCTCGGTCTGGACGCGCGACCTCGGCCGGGCGCACCGGCTCGCCGAGGGGTTGCGCGTCGGCATGGTCTGGATCAACACCTGGATGCAGCGCGACCTTCGCACGCCCTTTGGCGGCATGGGCGCGTCCGGGCTCGGCCGCGAAGGCGGCTGGGAAGCCATGCGCTTCTTCACCGAGCCCAAGAACGTCGGAATCTGCCTGGAGAACTGCCTGTGACCGAAACGCTCGACGACCTCATCCGCCGCAACCGCGACTGGGCGGCGCGCATCGAGCGCGAGGATCCGGGCTTCTTCGAGCGGCTGTCGGGCCAGCAGGCGCCGGAGTTCCTGTGGATCGGCTGCTCGGACTCGCGCGTGCCGGCGAACCAGATCATCGACATGGCGCCGGGCGAGGTCTTCGTCCACCGCAACATCGCCAACGTGGTGGTGCACACCGACCTCAACTGCCTGTCGGTGCTGCAGTTCGCGGTCGACGTGCTGAAGGTGCGGCACATCCTCGTCGTCGGCCACTACGGCTGCGGCGGCGTGCACGCGGCACTGACGCAACGGCGACTCGGGCTCGCCGACAATTGGGTCCGCCACGTCGCCGACGTGGCCGAGAAGCACGGCGCGCGCCTGTCGCCGCTGGGCGACGAGCGATCGCGGCACGACCGGCTGTGCGAGCTGAACGTGCTGGAGCAGGCGGTGAACGTCTGCCAGACCACGATCCTGCTCGATGCCTGGGCGCGCGGACAGGAAGTCACCGTCCACGGCTGGGTGTACCGGCTGGAAGACGGGCTCGTGCGCGACCTCGGCCTGCACGTCGACGGCTCCACCGCGCTCGCGGAGGCCTATCCGCGCGCGCTCACCCTCCTCGATTCAACGGAGCGAACCGCATGAGCGACAGCATCATCCTGAAGGACAACGCCCCGCGCCCGGTCGGCTCGTATCCCCACGCGCGGCGCGTCGGCGACATGCTGATCATGTCGGGCATCGGCCCGCGCGACCCGGACACCAACCAGGTCAGCGGCGACGTGCGCGACACCGAAGGCAAGCTGATGAGCTACGACATCGAGGCGCAGTGCCGTGCGGTGTTCCGCAACGTGCGCAACGTGCTCGACGCGGCCGGGGGCACGCTCCACGACCTGATCGACGTCACCGTCTATCTCACCGACCTGCCTCACGACTTCCGCGTCTTCAACGAGATCTGGGCCGAATACTTCCCCGACCCGGAGACGGCGCCGTGCCGCACCACCGTCGGCGTGAGCTGGCTCCCGACGCCGATCGCGGTCGAGATGAAGTGCGTGGCGGCGCTGCGCAAGTGAGCCTGCCCGGCCCCATCGACCTGCGGCGCTGGGTGGACGAGCACCGCGAGCTCCTGCAGCCGCCGGTCGGCAACAAGTGCATCGTCGACGGCGATTACATCGTGATGATCGTCGGCGGCCCGAACGCGCGCACCGACTACCACTTCGAGGAAGGCCCCGAGTTCTTCTACCAGCTCGAAGGCGAGATGGTGCTGCGCATCCAGGACGACGGCGCGGTGCGGGACATTCCGATCCGCGCCGGCGAGATGTTCTACCTGCCGCCGCGCGTGCCGCACAGCCCGCAGCGCAGCGCGGGCGGGGTCGGACTGGTGATCGAGCGCCGCCGCCTCGCCCACGAGGACGACGCGCTCATGTGGTTCTGCGAGCGCTGCAACGCGAAGGTCTACGAGGAATCCTTCCACCTCGTCGACATCGAGCAGGACTTCTTCCGCGTCTTCGAGCGGTTCTACCGCGACGACGCCCTGCGCACCTGCAAGGCCTGCGGGCACCTCAACCCGCGGCCGAGTCGCTACGAACTGCAGGCGACCTCGGAGGCCGACGTCACCTGATCCAGTTCCACCGGCGTCACGCGCGGGCGGGCGTCAGCACGAGCGGCGCGTAGCCGGTCGTGAGTGCGCTGCGCAACAGGGCCAGTTCCGCCTCGACGCGCGCGGCGTCGAACAGCGCGGGATACTCCAGCGGTGCCTGCTGCTGCCACCAGGCGCGGAAGCTGCCCAGCCCGGTCGCATACGGATCGGGAAACGCCTGCTGGAGGTCGGATCGCAGGCGGAAGACCAGGCGTTCGGCCTCGCCGATCACGCCGCCGTCGTCGTAGCGCGACAGCGACCACGGCGCGCGCGGCCCCGCGGTGCGCGTCGCCTCGCGGTACGCCTCGGTCAGGCGCGCGACCGGCGCCTGGCCGTCGCCGAACGCCTGGCCGGCATCGACCTGGCTGAAGTGGAAGAACTCCATGGGCGCACCCTCCACCGAGAGCCGGCCCTCCCCGTCGGCGTCCACGCGTCGGGTGGAGAGGTTCCAGGGCGCGACGTTGAGTCGCGGCGAGCGCAGCACGCGGACACCGTCGAAGAACGCGGGGACGAGATCGATCCAGCGCTGGTCGGTGAAGATGCCGTTCGGAATGTCGGCGCGGCAGTAGCGATAGGTGCGCTGCGCCCACCAGTCGGCCATCGCGGGGCCGTCGCCGCGCGCGGCCACCGCGATGAAGCCGAGGTTGTAGACGCCGTGCTGCAGCGTGCAGACCTCGTTCGCGATGATCTCGCGCTCGGTGGTGTCGGGCGATGTCTGGTGCGGCGTCAGCAGGATGTCGGCGGAGGCGAAGCCCTCCTCGACCGTGCGCAGGGGTGCGAGCACGAGCACGTCCGGGTCGAGGTAGACCACGGCGTCGTATTCGGCGAGGAGCTTCCTCAGCAGGAACGGCTTGATCGCGGTCGCCAGCTCCATGAGGTCGTGGCAGAACGCCCAGGCGCGCCAGTTCGGGATGCCCAGCGTGTCGAGCTCGTGGATCGCGAACGACTCCGTCGCGGCGGCCGGCGGCCGGTCCGCGCGGGCCAGGTGGAACGCCCACTCGGGATGGAAGGCGCGGACCGACTCGGCGAGCGCCCGTACCTTCGGCAGGTAGTTGTCGGCGGCGCTCGTGTAGACGGCGATGCGGCTCATCGGCGCAGCACCCGGCGTGCACCGCCGACGGCCATGCGGAGCGGCGCGCACGCGCGTGTCGGCCTCGACCTCTTCCTGCGCTTCCTCCTGCTCGGGGTTGTGCGCCGAGATCTTCAGCTGGCCCG
>NZ_BAAGAB020000103.1:0-5660 GCF_047159895.1 Lysobacter xanthus | reverse complement strand
CGTGGCGCGCAGGTCGCCGAGCACCGCGGGGACGTCGCGTTCGGCGGCCGCCACGACACGGTCGGTGCGCGCGAGCGTGCGATCGGCGCCGACGGCGATGGTCGCGATCGCGCGGCGCGTCTCCACCAGCGTGCGCTGGACCTCCGCGTTGGTCTGCACCAGCCCTTCCGTGGCGCCGCGTCCGGCGGCGAGCAGGCCCTGCAGGTCGCCGTCGGGCGCGGCGAGGCGCGAGGTGAGCGCATGGGCGTCGTCCAGCACGGGCGTGATCTTCGCCTCGAGGCCGCCGGCGATCTCCGCGAGACCGCGGCTGCGCTCGAACGGCAGCACCTCGCCGCCGTGGATCGCGCGCGCGTCGTAACGCTCGGGCACGAGCTCGATCACCGACTGGCCGATCATGCCTTCCTGCGCGAGGCGTGCGCGCGAGGTCTTCGGCACGTAGTCGAGGTAACGGCGGAAGACGTCGAGCGCGACGCGCACGCGGTGGTCGGACTGCGTCGAGGGGGGCAGCAACTCGATCGCCGCGACCTGCCCCACGACGAAGCCGTTGAGCTTCACCGGCATTCCGCGGGTGATGCCGGACGCCGACGTGGCCATGAAGTACAGCGGGCGCGTGGCGGTGAGCAGACCTTGCTTCCAGCTGACGAGCGCGAGCAGGGCGGCGACGCCGAGCACGGCCGGCAACGCCACGGCGAGGCTGCGGCGCCGGAGTCGGGCGTAGGCGGGATCGGGGGCGTCGTTCGGGATCATGCGTCAGAACCGCAGGAGGGGCGCCGGGACCGCGCCGGCCAGCGCGGGCGCGGTGCGGCCGAGGAAGGTGATCGTGCGCAACGGGAAGCGCCGGTGGAAGAGTGCCGGCAGGTGCGCCACGTCGGCCGCGCGCGGATCGTCGAAGACGCCGTCGATCAGCAGCCACTCGGGCTCGCGCAGCCAGGCGCCGAGGAAGTCGAGTTCGACGCGCCGCACCCAGTCGAGCGCGGAGATAGGCGTCTCGGGCGCGATGCCGACGAGCAGGCCCGCTGGCGGCGACGGCGCCGCGCGGTCGCCGGCACGGTGCTCGCGGGCAAGCTCGACGCATTCGTGCACGGTCGGGTCCATGGCGCGCTCCACGATCGGCCCGATGACGGCGACCGCCTCCGGTGCGGGGCCGACGTGCAGCCGCCATGCCGTGCGGGCGCCGGCCAGCCACGGCGCCGCCGGCCGCGGTGCGAGCGCGAGCGCGTCGACGAAGGCGCGCCGCATCGTCGGATCGTCAATCCCGATGCGACCGACGCTGCCCCGCGGCACGGCCTGGACCGCACCGTCGCCGGCCTCCGCGCGAAGCACGAGGGCGGGCTCAGTTCTGCGCACGCACGATCCCGAACAGCAGCACGCCGTAGACGAAGTAGCCGAACGCGGCATTGAACAGGCTCATCACGAACAGGCTCTGCATCACCGCGCGCGAAAGCGTCGCCGGCATCGTGCGCGCCTGCGCCGCGCCGGTGGCGCTGCCGCAGTAGGCGCAGACCGTCGCGATGATCAACCCGAACGCGAAACTCTTGATCGCGGTGTACGCGATGTCGACCGGCGTGAGCAGATCGAGCAGGTGGCCGCCGAGCGTGGCGATGGACAGGCCCATCAACGCCGCGCTGCCGAGCAGGCCGCCGGCGATGGCGATGAGCTGGAAGTAGAACGTCAGCACGACGTTGGCCGCGGCGATGCCCAGCACCGCGGGCACCAGCAGGTAGTCGCGCGGCGCGATGCCGTCGAGCGCGAGTCGCCGCGTGTCGCCGGCGACCGACGCGAGGCCCAGGCGCGCCGCGAGCACCATGCCCACGCGCACCAGCACGATCAGCGCGGCGATCATCGGGCCGACCTCGCGCATCACCACCTGCACCAGCAGGCGCACGGCGGTTTCGGGGTCGGACGTCACCAGGCTGGTGACCCCGGCGATGATCAGCGTGCCGAGGCCCGCCGAGCGCACGCCGATGTCGCCGAAGCCCATGCGCGCCGTGTCGAGGAAGACCTGCAGGAAACGGCGCCGGTACGGCAGGCGGCGCAGCAGGCCCGCGTTGCGCAGGGCGTGGCCGGCGAGGGCCGCGTAGCCGCGAAGGTCGGTGGCGATCGCCATGCGGGCTCAGTGCGCCACGACGTCGACGTCCGTCGCCCGGCGACGGAAGTCGAACAGCGACGGGCGCTGCAGCGCGCGCGTGTCGGGCGGGCCCGCCAGCGCGGCACCGTTGCGCACGACGGGCGCCGCGCCGCGCGACGCCACCGCGCCGCTGCGCACCTCGGCGGCGAGCGCCGGCACGCGGTCGAGCGCGTAATGCAGCCACTCGGGCAGCGCAATGCGGCCGTCGACCGGCGCGTAGTCGGCCTTGCCCTGCTCGATGCCATCCTTGACCAGCGCATAGCTGAGCAGGCCGTGCTGCGTCGCGTCCGATTCCAGCGCGACGTCGTTGGGCTGCGTCGCCGCGAGGATGCGCAGGCCCTTGTCGTACGCCAGCTGGCCGAGCCCGCGGCTGCCCATCGGCCCGGGCTTGAAGCCGGGCTGCGCGATCGAAGCCGCCGAGTGGCAGGCATCGAGGATCAGCACCAGCTCGCCCGCGTCGATGTCGCGCAGCCACGCACCCAGCTCGTCGGTGCCGATGCCGTGCGCGAGCAGCTCGGGCGTGACGAGCCGCGAACCGGTCTCGCCGATGTCGTGCGGCAGCAGGTGGAAGCCGCCGTCGCGCGAGACCGCGCCGTGGCCGGAGAACGAGACGATCACGACATCGTCCGGGCCCACGGGCGCACGGCCGGCCTCGCCGCGCGACAGCCCGCGCAGCGCGTCCTCGATCGCGGCCTTGGTGGCGGCGTCCGGCGTGTCGGCGTCGGAGACGAGTTCGATGCGGACGACGTCGTCGAATTGCCCGGTCGCGCGCAGGCGGGTCTCCAGGGCACCGCCGATCAGGCGCGCATCGCTCGCGGCGAAGGCGAGGTCCCAGGCCGGGCTCTCGTAGACGTCGACGCCGATGTTGACGAGGATCGCCCGGCGCGGCCCCGGCGCCCGGAACGGCGCGTCGGTCGGGACGATGTACCGGTCGAACGCGGTCGGTGTCTTGATGCGATCGCCGTTGAAGGCGTAGGCGGAGAACACGAACGACGACGACGCCCCCGCGGTCGGCAGGCGTACCGGGAAGTGCCGGCGGAACGTGCCGGGCGTCGTGCCGGCCGGCAGTGCGCCGTCGACCCAGCCGACCAGCTGGCCGTCGCGCATCAGCCGCAGGTCCTGCGCGCGCAGTGGCACGCCGTTGGCGGTCGCGACCTCCACCTCGACGTCTACCGTGTCCGGGGCGCCGCCGGCGGCGAACCCGACGATGCGGACGTCCGGCACGCGCGTGTCGACGGCCGCCACCGCGGCGACCGGCGGCAGCGGATCGCCGCCCAGCAGGCGCGGCAGCAGGCGCGGCTCGTAGAAGTCGCGCATGAAGGCTTCGAGCGGCACGGGCACCAGCGGCGCGGAGGGCAACACCCAGTGCAGCCCCTGCAGGCCCTCGAGATCCGCCGCGTCGAAGCGGCCGGCTGCATCGACGACCACGCCGCTCGAGCTGATCCAGGGCCCGGTGCCGGCCCCCTGCAGTTGCAGCAGCATCGCGCGCCAGCCGGTCTCGCCGACCGCCCACAGGCGGGTCGTCGCGTCGTCGGAGGTGGTGGCGAGCCATCGGCCGTCCGGGGAGAAGTCGAGATCGGCGATCCGGTCGTCGTGCCCGCGCAGCGTCTGCAGGGCGGCCCCGTCCGCGGCGTTCCACAACCGCAGGCTGCCGTCGGACCCGGCGGTGGCGAGGCGCGTCCCATCCGGCGAATAGCGCATCGCGGAGACGCCCGCGCCGTGCTCCGCGAACGCTCGCGCGTCGCCGCCCGTGACCGGCTGCAACCTGACGCGACCCTGCGCATCGGCGAGCGCGAGCGCACGGCTGTCGGGCGTGAACACGAAGGCGTCGTGCGGCTCGCCTTCCATGACGGCCGTCTGGCGTCCGGCCGCGACGTTCCAGAGCGTCACCGGCCGGTCGTGGCCTCCCGCCGCCAGCCATTTGCCATCGGGCGAGAACACCACGCGCCGCACCACATGGTCGTTGACCGGCCAGATGCCCTTCGGCGCGCCGGTGCGCGCATCCCACAGCCGCACTTCGGCGGCGCCTTCCGGCTGGAACACGCCCGCCGCGACCAGGCGCCCGTCAGGAGAGAGCGCCATCGACGACACGGTCCCCGGGGCCTCGAAGACACGCAGGTCGCGCCACGTCGCCGTGTCCCACAGCGTCGGCCCGCGTGGCCCGTCGGCGAGCAGCGCGGCGCCGTCGTGGCGCCAGTCCACGGCCTGGAATTCGCCGGTGCTGATCGACGTGGCGGACGACTGCCCCGTGCGCAGGTCCCAGACGTCGCCCCCGACCACGAGCCGCTGGCCGTCGGGCGAGAACCCGATGCTGCGCGCACGGCGTCCGCGGCCGCGCATCTCCACAAGCGGCTCGCCGCGCGCGACGTCCCAGACGGCCATGCCGGTCGCGTCGATCGCCAGCACGCGGTCGCCGCGCGGCGAGAACGCGGCACCGGTGACGTAGTCCCGCGGTCGCACGCCCGTGGCGACGTCCGCGCCCGTCGCGACGTCCCAGACATGCACCGTCACGCCGGCCGACAGCAGGCGCGTGCCGTCGCGGTTGAACTCGAGCGACTCGACCTGGCGCCCGTGACCGGCGATCACGCGCCGCACCTCGCCGCTGCGCCAGTCACACAGCCTGACGCTGCCGTCGTCGCTCCCCGACGCCAGCGTGCGGCCGTCCGGCGAGAACGCGAGCGCGTTCACCTGCGCGTCGTGCCCGACCAGATCGCGAAGGTGGGCGCCGGTGCGCGCGTCGTACAACAGGATCGCCTTCGACGGCATCTTGGCGATCGCGACCGTGGACCGGTCGGGCGAGATCGCCGCGGTCGTCAGGCCGAACGGCGCGATGTCGATGGTCGTGAGCTTCTGCGGCGACGTCTCGATGACCAGCACCACGCCCGTCTGCTTCGCGACCATCAACGTGTCCGAACGCTCGGACGCCCATAGGCCGCGGACCTCCGCGCCGACCTGGAACGCGGCGCCGCGCACGCCGGAGACCACGTCCCAGCCCTGCACCTCCCCGCTCGCCGAGCCGGCGAGCAGCGTGGTTCCATCGCCACTGAACTGCAGGCGCGTGATCGCGCCCGCCCCCCCATGCAGGGCGTGCAGCTGACGCCCGGTGCCGGCGTCCCACACGACGACGCGTCCGTCCGTGCCGCCGCTCGCCACGAGCCGTCCGTCCGGCGACCACGCGGCGGTCCTCGTGTTCGACTGCCCCGTCTGGACCACCAGGCGCGGCGCGACCGGTGCCGACGACGTCGACGCCTGCGCGGCGTCGGCGACGAACAGCCCGAGCACGGCAATCAAGCCAAGTCGATGGCACAGGACTGCATTCATCGGTCGACCGCCTCCATCGTTTCCGCGTGCTGCGGCGCGTCCCACGCGAACCGGTCCGCGTCCCGTGCGACGAGAAACGGCGGATCGCCGAGCGCATGGGCCACGCCTGCCGAGCACACGATCGCATCGCCTCCCCCGCTCGCCAGGAGGCGTCAACAACCTGCGCGTGCTGCAGTACTTCGAGCACGAATGGAATGCGCCGCAGGCCGAG
>NZ_BAAGAB020000102.1:0-5787 GCF_047159895.1 Lysobacter xanthus | reverse complement strand
AGACGGAGTCCGAGGCGCTGCGCGCATGAGCACCGCGGCGCTCCGCCTCGCGCTGGTCGGCAATCCGAACTGCGGCAAGACCGCGCTGTTCAATCGGCTGACCGGCAGCCGCCAGAAGGTGGCGAACTACGCCGGCGTCACCGTGGAGCGCAAGGAGGGCCGCTTCTCCGCGCCGTCCGGGCGCGACTACGTCGTGCTCGACCTGCCGGGTGCCTACAGCCTCCAGGCCGCGAGCCTCGACGAGGCTGTGACGCGCGACCTCTGCCGCGGCTTCTATCCCGGCGAGCCGGCGCCCGACGTGATCGTCTGCGTGGTCGATGCGACGAACCTGCGCCTGCACCTGCGGTTCGCGCTGGAAGTACGCGAGCTCGGCCGCCCGATGATCGTCGCGGTCAACATGATGGATGCCGCCAAGCGCCGCGGCATCGAGGTCGACCTGGACGTGCTCGCCCGCGAGCTCGGCGTGCCGGTCGTGCCCACCATCGCCGTTCGCAGCGGCGGTGCGAAGGCGCTGGTCGACGTGCTCGACCGCGGCGCGGCCACCCTGCCGCCGGGCGATCCGAACACCGCGGGCGCGACGGCCAGCGACATCGACGCGCTCCACGTGCGCACGCGGGAGATCCTCGCCGCGGCCGTGCGCATGCCCCGACGCACCGCCGAGATCGACGACGCGCTCGACCGCTGGCTGCTGCACCCGGTCTTCGGCCTGGCCGCGTTCCTCGCCGTGATGTTCCTGATCTTCCAGGCGGTCTACGTCTGGGCGACCCCGGTCGCCGACCTCATCGACGCGGGCGCGTCGTGGCTGGCCGGGCAGGTCGGCACGTGGCTTCCGCCCGGCCCGCTCGCGAGCCTGCTCGCCGACGGCGTGGTCAAGGGCGCGGGAAGCGTGCTCGTGTTCCTGCCGCAGATCCTCATCCTGTTCTTCTTCATCCTCGCGCTCGAGGAGTCGGGCTACCTGCCACGCGCCGCGTTCCTGCTCGATCGCATGATGTCCGCCGCCGGCCTGTCGGGCCGCTCGTTCATCCCGCTGCTGTCGAGCTTCGCCTGTGCGATTCCCGGAATCATGGCCACGCGCTCGATCCAGGACCCGCGTGATCGCCTCGCGACGATCCTCGTGGCGCCGTTGATGACCTGCTCGGCGCGGCTGCCGGTCTATGCGCTTCTGATCGGCGCGTTCATTCCGCGGCACAAGGTGTTCGGCCTGCTCAACCTGCAGGGGCTGGTGCTGTTCGCGCTCTATGCGGCCGGCATCCTGAGCGCGCTCGTCGTCGCCTGGGTCATGAAGAAGTGGCGCCGCGACAAGGGCGAGCATCCGTTGATGCTCGAGCTGCCGTCGTACCGCGTGCCGCATCCGCGCGACCTCGCGATCGGGCTGTGGGAACGCGGCGCCATCTTCCTCAAGCGCGTGGGCGGCATCATCCTCGCGCTGTCGATCCTGCTGTGGGTGCTGCTCACCTTTCCGTCGCCGCCGCCGGGCTTCAGTGGCGCCGCGATCGACTACAGCTTCGCGGGCCGCATCGGCCATGCGATGACCGCGCTGTTCGCGCCGCTCGGCTTCAACTGGCAGATCTGCATCGCGCTCGTGCCCGGGCTCGCGGCACGCGAGGTCGCGGTGTCCTCGCTCGCGACGATCTACGCGCTCTCGGCGGTGGACGACACGGCCGCGGCTAACGCGCTCTCGCCGATCATCGGCAGCACGTGGTCGCTCGGCACCGCGCTCTCGCTGCTCGTATGGTTCATCTACGCGCCGCAGTGCATCTCGACACTCGCCACCATCCGGCGCGAGACGAACTCGTGGAAGCAGGTCGGCATCGCCGCCGGCTATCTGTTCGCGCTCGCGTACGTCGCCTCGCTGGTCACGTACCAGATCGCCGCGCGACTGGGCTGACCGTGCACGCCGGCCTCGCCCTGCAGTACGTCGTGATCGCGCTCGCGGCGTTGGCGAGCGCGCTCTACGTCGTGCGCACGCGCATGCCCGGAACGACGCGCCGCCTCCGCGGCTGGGTCGCGCTGAGGCTGGTCGACAGCGGGGTGCCGCGCCTTACGCGGCTCGGTCGTCGCATCGCGCCCCCGGCGCGCGTGCAGGATGCCTGCGGCGCCTGCGACGGGTGCGGACCGAAGGATTGAGTCAGCGCCGCCGGCCCTTGCCGGCCGGCACCACGTTGGTTTCGACGGAGACGCTGAAGGTGCGCGCCTGGCTGCCCTCCAAGGCGCCGACGCCGACCACCTGGCGGTTGATCTCCTCGCCCCGCTCGTTGCGGATGACGAGGATCATCGTGTACTCGACCGCTTCCCCCGGACGCTCGGCGCGCAGCGAGCCTTCGACCGCCAGCGACGTGGTGCGCTGGAGGTCGGTGCCGCTCGAGGCGTCGAAACGCAGGTGGTGCTTGCAGCCCGGGCAGACGCTCGCGGTTTCGAGGATCGTCGTCCTGCAGTGCGGACACGCGCGCGTCGCACCCGGCACGCCGGGCCGTACGGCGCTCATGCGGCGCTGTCGGCGCCCGTGCTGTCGGACTTGGTCTTGCCGGCGGTGGTGGCGGTATCGCCCCAGCCGAACTCGACCATGCCGCGCATGCGCGCGCCCGGCGCCACGGTGACCGTGCCGGCCTTGACGTCGCCGACCATCGATCCGCTCTCGACGACCTCGACGCGCTGCGCCGACTCGACGTTGCCTTCGAGCTCGCCAGCGACGACGACACGACGTGCCTTGACGCCGCCGTTCACGCGCGCGCCCACTTCGATCGTCAGGTCGCCTTCCACCGCGATGTCGCCGGTGAAGCGGCCCGCGATGCGCACGTTGCCGGCGCCGGTGATCTTGCCTTCGATCGAGACGTCGGAGGCGATGACGGATTCCTGCGCCGGACGCGCGGCGCCGCGCGCCGAGCCGGTCGCCGGCGTCGGGGCAGGCGCGAAGGCGGCCGTGCCCGGCGCGGCGAACGACAGCTCATTCGGCGACGGATCCTTGCCCAGTGCCGAGTCCGGCATCGCGGCGGTGTCGCGCTTGGTGTTGGTGTTCGGAAAAATGGCCACGGAAGTTCCCTCGGGGGCGGGATGGGGGACCGAGCCTATCACGCGCTCTTGACACCAAGACCGTGACGCAGGGCCCCTATCTGACGCTCCGCGTCACCCGTTCCTGAACGTCGTGCCCGTGTCGGCTCACATGCGGAACACGCCGAAGCGCGTGCGCTCCTCGATGGGCGCATTGAGCGATGCCGACAGTCCGAGGCCGAGCACCCGTCGCGTATCGGCCGGGTCGATGACGCCGTCGTCCCACAGGCGGGCGGTCGCGTAGTACGGATTGCCCTGTGCCTCGTACTGGTCGCGGATCGGCGCCTTGAACGCGTCCTCGTCCTCCGCGCTCCACGCCTTGCCCGCGCCCTCGAGCGCATCGCGACGCACGGTCGCGAGCACGCTCGCCGCCTGCTCGCCGCCCATCACGCTGATGCGCGCGTTCGGCCACATCCACAGGAAGCGTGCGCCGTAGGCGCGACCGCACATCGCGTAGTTGCCCGCGCCGAAGCTGCCGCCGATGACCACGGTGAACTTCGGAACGTGCGAGCAGGCCACGGCCGTGACCATCTTCGCGCCGTCCTTCGCGATGCCCGCGTTCTCGTACTTGCGACCGACCATGAAGCCGGTGATGTTCTGCAGGAACACCAGCGGGATGCCGCGCTGGTTGCACAGCTCGATGAAGTGCGCGCCCTTGAGCGCGCTCTCGGCGAACAGGATGCCGTTGTTGGCGACGATGCCGACGGGATAGCCGTGCAGGTGCGCGAAACCGGTGACCAGCGTCTTCGCATAGCGCGCCTTGAACTCCTGGAAGTCGCTTCCGTCGACCAGGCGTGCGATCACTTCACGGATGTCGAACGGGCGGCGCGCGTCCTTCGGCACGAGGCCGTACAGTTCGTCGGTCGGATAGAGCGGCTCGCGCGACGGCAGGGTCGCCACCGGCAGCACCTTGCGACGGTTGAAGTTGCGCACGATGTCGCGTGCGATGCGCAGCGCGTCGTCGTCGTCCTGCGCGAAATGGTCGGCGACGCCGGAGACGCTGGTATGCACCTCCGCACCGCCGAGTGCTTCGGCGTCCACGACTTCGCCCGTCGCGGCCTTCACCAGCGGCGGGCCGCCGAGGAAGATCGTGCCCTGTTCCTTGACGATGACGCTCTCGTCGCACATCGCCGGCACGTAGGCGCCGCCGGCCGTGCAACTGCCCATCACCACCGCCACCTGCGGGATGTTGAGGGCCGACATGCGAGCCTGGTTGTAGAAGATGCGGCCGAAGTGTTCCTTGTCGGGAAAGACCTCGTCCTGCAACGGCAGGAACGCGCCGCCGGAATCGACGAGGTAGATGCAGGGCAGGTTGTTCTCGAGCGCGACTTCCTGCGCGCGCAGGTGCTTCTTCACCGTCATCGGGAAGTAGGTGCCGCCCTTGACCGTCGCGTCGTTGGCGACGACCACCACTTCCTGGCCCATGACCCGGCCGATGCCGCAGACCATGCCGGCCGCGGGCGCGGCATCGTCGTACATGCCCTCGGCGGCGAGCGGCGCGATCTCCAGGAACGGCGAGCCCTCGTCGAGCAGCGTAGTGATGCGATCACGCGCGAGCAGCTTGCCGCGCGCGGTGTGCTTCGCGCGGGCGGATTCGCCGCCGCCTTCCGCGGCGCGCGCGAGGCGCCGGCGCAGCTCGCCGACCAGCGCGCGGTGGTGCTCCGCGTTCTCCACAAAGTCGGCGGACTTCGGGTCGATGTGGCTCTGGATCGCGGACATGGGCAGGGGCTGGCGAACGGGACGCGCGATCAAACCACAAGGCGGGCGAGGGGGCCAGTCGCGCTCCGGCGCAGGAGCACGACGCGACGACCGAACCGCACTGCGGAGCATCTCCGGCAGCGAAGCGCAAAACGCGGCCGCAGGCGTGAGGCCGAGCCGCACGGGGCGAACGTCAAAAAAAAGAAGGCCCGCTTTCGCGGGCCCTCTCGTCACAACTGGAAGCCTGGATTACTTCTTGGCTTCTTCGGCAGCGGCGTCGGCCTTGTTGGCGACGTTCTGCGCGGCATTGGCGGCGTCGTTCGCGGCGTTGGCCGTGGCGTTCGCGGCGGTCGCGGCAGCGTCGTTCGCAGCGGCGGCGGTCGCGTCGGCAGCGTTGTCGACGGCCTGGCCGGCCTCGGCAGCGGCTTCGCCCGTGGCGGCGGCGGCGGCGTCGACGCCTTCGGCGGCGGCGTTACCGGCAGCAGCGGCGGCGTTCGCGGCGGCGTCGCCCGCGTTGGCGGCAGCAGCGGCGGCCTGGTCGGCCTCGTTCTGCGCCGTCGGGGTTTCGTTCTTGCAGGCCGACAGCGAGAGGACGGCGGCGGCGAGGAGCACGTAGAGCTTGGTCTTCATGAGCGTTCTCCGGAGGAGTTGTCTGAAAAGAAAAGGAAATACAGTCAGGCAACGCCAGTGCGCGTATCGCTCGGCTGAGCCGGCCTTTCGTTCACTGACCTATGGAAAAAGCCGCCGGATGACCGACGGCTTTTCCAAATGCTACAGCAACAACTGAGAAATTACTTCTTCTCGGTGGTCGCAGCGGCGTCGGCCGGCTTGGCAGCCTGCGCGGCGTCCTTGGCAGCGTCAGCAGCGTCGGCAGCCTTGTCGGCGGCGTCGGCGGCGTTGTCGGCCTGGGCAGCGGTCGGAGCGGCGGCAGCGGCGTCAGCCGAGGTCGCGGCAGCGTCGGCAGCCTGGGCGCGCGCCACGCGCGACGGTGAGGCCGCGGCGCGCCAGGCGCTGACCGCGCTGCGCGCACTGCAGGCGGGG
>NZ_BAAGAB020000101.1:0-6229 GCF_047159895.1 Lysobacter xanthus | reverse complement strand
CGGGACGCGGGCAATAAAAAGGGCGCGCCGTCGGGGAGAACGGCGCGCCCAAGGTCGAACGTGCGATCAGGCGGTCGGCGCGGGCGCCGCGGGTGCCGCCGGCGGGGACGGCGGCGCGGGCGGATCGCTCTCGGAGTCGAAGTCCGCGTGGCACTTCTCGGCGTCGTGCGGCTTGTCCTTCGCGAACGGCGCGAACTCCGGGATCGCTGCCGCGGCACGGCGCTGGGCTTCGAGTAGCGCGGGCACGTGGTCGCAGAGCTTGCGCGCGGCGGCCTTGATGCCCTGCGCCTGCGCCTCGACACGCTTGCCGACGTCATCGGGCTTGCCGCTGAAGATGCCGCCGATGGCTTCGGTGACGGCCTTGCCGGCCAGCTCGGCACCGGCGGCACCGATCGCCGCGCCGGCCTGGGCGATGTCCGAGACGCGCGCACGGTAGTCGAGCAGCAGGCGGCGTTGCGATTCGTCCAGCGTCACCGGCTTGCCGTCGACGATCAGGTCGCCGGCCGGCGTGATCTCGGCCTTGCGGGCGATGCCGTCGTCGGTGCGGATCGTGATGTTCTCGTCGTCGATCTTGCGCGCGGCTTCGGAGATCGTCCGGGCGAGCGTGCCCTGGGCGGGCGCGGTGGTCGCGGGCTCCGGCGCTCGGCCCTGGCAGGCCGCGAGCGTGGCGAGGATCGCGACGCAGAGGGTGGTGCGGATGGCGTTCATTCCAGGCTTCTCCGGGGTCGGTTTCAGCGCGACGCGAGGTCGCGGCGAACGTCGGCTTCGCAGGTCGCGATGTCGTCGTCCCGAAGCGTCGCATACGGGCGGAATGCGGTGACAGTGGCGGCCAGCGCCTGCTGCGACTGCTGCAGTCGGGGCAGGCTCGCGCAGATCTGCAGCATCGCCGGGCGCAGTTCGCGCTGCACGGTGCTTTCGACGCGCCGCTCGAGCGAGCCGGTCAGGCCACCGACGATCAGCTGGAACATCGAGACGTCGGTGGCGTCCAGCGCGAGCATTGCCGCCTTCTCGCCAGCGGCCATGCCCGTCTTGGCGATGCCGATCACCTGGGTCCGGTAGTCGAGCAACTGACGTCGCTGGACCGCGTCCACCGGGACCGCCTTGCCGTCGACAAGGAGGTCGCCCGCGGGGGTGATCTCGGCCTTCGGGCCGTGCTCGGTGTCGCGGCGCGCATTGCGCTTGTGCTTGCCGAACTGGATGTCGTTGTCGAGCGAGAGATTTTCGGTCTCCAGCCGCATGCGCTCCTGCGCCAGTTCGCTGCGGATCTCGGCCCGCGCGCGGTGCATTTCGAGGCCCATCTCGGAACGCGGTCCGGCGTGCGAAGCCAGCGGCAGCGCGGAGGCGAAGAGGAGGGCGAGGGTCGTGGCCTTCATGGAGAGTCCTCGGGATTCGTGGAGCGCGCCGTGGCCCTCGGGCCCGGCGGATCTAAAAGAAAGGGGGGGCGCGTCGAGGTGCTGTGGCGCTGGAGCCGGGACCGTGCCGGTCCGCGGCTCCCGACCCGGCGGCGTGCGCCGGGTCGGGGGTGTCGCGGAAGGCTCAGCCTTCGTCGCGCCAGCGGCGGAGGCGGACGGCGGCGGCGATCATCGCGATCCCGGCGATTACGCCGATCCAGAGGTCGGCCGTGCCGGCCATGGTCCAGTTCTGCGCCGCGTTGATCAGGTTCGCGAAGTCTTCCGGGCCGTGGATGTTGCCGACGCCGGCGTCGAGACGGGGCACCCAGGTGGCGGGGAACACGCTCAGCAGGCCGCGGTAGGCGACGACGTACCAGAGCTTGCCCACGTCGTAACCCATGTTGAGCACCGCATTAGCGAAGCTGATCAGCGCGCAGCCCAGCACGGGCACCATCACCGCCCACAGGAAGGGCTTGGAACGCGACGCCGCCGAGCAGAGCATCAGCCAACCGACCGCGGGCAGCGCCCAGAGCGCATAGAGCGGGATCATCGCGATGACGTTCGCCATGACGCGGAGCGGGTGCGAGTGGGTGAAGATGCCGCTCGCGCCGGGCACGCCGTTGATCGAGGTCGTCAGGGCGGCGATCACCCAGGTGGCGAGTCCGAGCAGCAGGCCGATGCCCACCGCGATCAGCGGTCCCAGCGCCAGCGCCCAGGCGACCTTCGCGCCGACCGTGCTGCTGTCGGAGACCGGCAGCGACTTCCAGAACAGCACGCTGCGGTCCTTGCGATCGTCGTAGAGCGAGCCCAGCGAGTAGAAGAACACCACGAAGCCCAGGACGAGCAGGGTGATGCCGACACCGCTGAGAAGCGCCATGTCGCCGGCGCCGCCGAGGGCTCGGGCGATCTGGCCCGGATCGGCATTGCTCATTTCGATGCGATTGGCATGCCGGTGCGCGAGGGTGCTGCCGGCGATGGCCGCGAGCAGGGTGAACAGCAGCGAGATGCCGGCCGCGATCGCGGGCGCCCAGAGGAAGCCGCCGCGGTGTTCCCAGAGCTCGCGACGCAGCAGCAGCTTGAACTTGTGCGTGGCGTGCGGTGCGGCGACGGCGCGCCGCTGCGGCAGGGTTTCGGTCATCGTGTTCATGCGTAGGTCCCCTTCATCGTGGCGACGAACAGGTCGGCCAGGCCGGGCGTGCGCGTCTCGCCGAGGGTTTCGAGCTGCTCGTGCGGCACGCCGTCGAACAGCATCACGGTCTTGCCGAAGGGCAGGGCGCGTTCGTCGACCGGCTTCAGGGCGCGGGCGTCGTCGACGCGGGCGGCATCCACCAGCACTTCCGTGTAGCGCTCGCCCAGCGTGTCCATCTGCGCGTCCAGCGAGATCTTGCCGTCGCGGATGAACAGCACGTCGGTGAGGATGTGCTCGATCTCCTCCACCTGGTGGGTGGTGACGATGATCGTCTTCTCCTCGTCGAAGTAGTCCTCCAGCAGGCGCTGGTAGAACTGCTTGCGGTAGAGGATGTCGAGGCCGAGCGTCGGCTCGTCGAGCACCAGCAGCTTCGCGTCGATCGCCATCACCAGCGCGAGGTGCAGCTGGACGATCATGCCCTTGCTCATCTCGCGAACCTTGAGGTTCGGCTTGAGCTGGGTGCCGGCCAGGAAGCGCTCGCAGCGGGCCATGTCGAACCGCGGATGGACGCCGGCGACGAATTCGATGGCTTCCTTCACCTTGATCCAGCGCGGCAGCACCGCCACGTCGGCAATGAAGCAGACGTCCTGCATCAGGTCGTCGCGCTGGGTGCGCGGGTCGCGGCCGAGCACGGTCATGTCGCCGTCGAACGGGGTGAGACCGAGCATCGCCTTGAGGGCGGTGGTCTTGCCGGCGCCGTTCGGGCCGATCAGGCCGACGATGCGACCCGCCGGGATCTCGAACGTGGTGCCGTCGAGCGCCACCTTGTTCTTGTAGGTCTTGCGGAGTCCGCGGGCGCGGACCACCGCGGCCGGGGCGGTCTGGGCATTCATTGCATGCTCTCCTTGCGGTCGGCGGCCATCAGCTCCTCGAGCTTCAGGCCGAGGCGGGCGATGCGCTCCATCACCTGCGGCCACTCTTCCTTCATGAAACGCTCGCGCTCGTTCATGAGCAGCTTCCTCGCGGCTTCTTCGGTCACGTACATGCCCAGTCCTCGACGTTTTTCGACCAGTGCCTCGTCGGCGAGCTCCTGATAGGCCCGCGACACGGTGATGGGGTTCAGCTGGTACTCCGCGGCCACCTGGCGCACGGAGGGGAGCGGATCGCCCGGCTTGAGCAAGCCGTCGAGCATCATGGCGATGACCCGCTCCTTGAGCTGGCGGTAGATGGGAGCGCCGTCGCTCCATTGGATCGCGACCATGGGTCAGCCCCTCGGAAGGAAGGAGAAGTAGGGCATCGCCAGCTGGTGGCGGATGCGGCGGGTGCTCCCGGCCTTGGGGCCGGTGTCCAGGCGGACGGCGAGGGACGCGCCGGCGGCGGTGGACGGGGTCGCGAACGGCACGGCGGCGAGGGCGAAGGCGCCGGTGGCCGAGAGGGCCGCCGTCACCACGAGCGCGTTCAGGCTGTTGCGGAGCTTGCGAGTCATGGCAAACCTCCTCGTTGGTAGACCGGTGTTGTAGGCAACTATAACACCAGTTTTCGGTCCGTCAATACCTGTCCACCCAACTGATGGCATACGGCCGCTGGGCCGATTTGCCCCCCATCGGCGGGGCCGCGACAATACGGGCCCCTCGCGCCATCCGGCGCCGCACTGGAGTCGTGCATGAACCTGCCCGCACGCGGCCTCGCCGCGCTGCTCGCCCTGTCGGCCGCGGCCGCCGTCGCCGCGCCGCCCGCCGCACCCGCGTCGAAGCCCGCGCCCGCCGCGTCCGCGAAGGCGGCTTCGACGGTGTCGTCGCTGTCCACTCCGCGCCAGAAGGTCAGCTACATGATCGGCATGGACGTGGGCCAGTCGCTCGCGCCCGTCGCTCCGGACCTCGACATGGCCGAGTTCCAGCGCGCGATCCGCAACGCGTTCGACGGCGGCAAGCCGCTGCTCACGCAGGAGCAGGCGCAGAAGCTCGGCCCCGCGCTGATGAAGCGCATCGCGGCGCGTCGCGGCCAGGCGCCTGCTGGCGAGGCCGTTCCCGAAGTGTCGAAGCAGCAGGTGGGCCTGCTGGTCGGCGCGGACGTCGGCGGTTCTCTTGCGCCGGTGAAGGACGAGATCGATTTCGCCGTGATGATGCAGGCGATCACTACGTCGTTCGCCAACGGCACGCCGCTTCTGGGCGAAGCCGAGCGCACCGCCGTGCGCGAGCAGTTCACCACTTCGATGCGCGACAAGATGCAGGCGCGCGCGGCTGCGCAGGCGACGACGAACCGCGACGCCGGCGCGAAGTTCCTGCTGGAGAACAAGGCGAAGAAGGGCGTGTTCACGACGCCGTCCGGCCTGCAGTACATGGTGCTGCGCCAGGGATCCGGGCCGCGCCCGAAGCCCACCGATCGCGTCCGCGTGAACTATCACGGCACGCTGCTCGACGGCACGGTCTTCGACAGCTCGTACGACCGGGGCGCGCAGCCGGTCGAGTTCATGCTCAACCAGGTCATCCCCGGCTGGACCGAAGGCGTGTCCATGATGCCGGTCGGCGCCAAGTACCGGTTCTGGATCCCGTCCGACCTGGCGTACGGCGAAAAGGGCGCGGGCCCGCAGATCGGCCCGAACTCGACGCTGGTCTTCGATGTCGAACTGCTTGCGATTTCGCCCTGATCGCGGCCCCGGCCGCCCCCACCGAGGAATTCCGATGACCCTTTCCACGACGCGCCTGCTGGCGCTCGGCTCCATCGCGCTGGCGCTCGCCGCCACCGGCTGCGACAAGACCACGCCCGCCGCGAAGGAGGCCGCCACCCCGGCCGCCGCGAACACCTCCGACCCGAACGCCATCGCCGGCCTGAAGGACGAGAAGGCGCGCGTCAGCTACATGATCGGCCTCGACATGGGCCAGACGCTGAAGCAGGTGAAGGACGAGATCGACCTGCCGACGCTCGAGAAGGCGCTCAAGACGTCCATGGACGGCGGCAAGCCGCTGATGGACGAGAAGCAGGCGCAGCAGGTGCGCGAGGCCTTCGCGCAGAAGCTACAGGCCAAGCGCGCCGAGGAGCAGACCAAGCTCGCATCGACGAACGCCAAGACCGGCGCCGAGTTCCTCGCCAAGAACGCGAAGGTCGCCGGCGTGCAGACCACCGCGAGCGGCCTGCAGTACCAGGCGCTCACGACCGGCACGGGCCCGCGCCCGAAGGCCGATGACATGGTCACCGTGCACTACACCGGCACGCTGCTCGACGGCACCAAGTTCGACAGCTCGTACGACCACGGCGGCCCGGCCACGCTGCCGCTCGCGCAGGTCGTCCCCGGCTGGCGCGAAGGCATCCAGCTGATGCCGGTCGGCAGCAAGTACAAGCTGTGGATCCCGGCGTCGCTGGGCTACGGCGAAGCCGGCACGCCGGGCGGCCCGATCCCGCCGAACGCGACGCTCGCGTTCGAGGTGGAGCTGCTGGGCATCGGCAAGCCGGGCGCCGCCGGCCCCGGCGCGCTTCCGCCGCGTTGACCGCTCGACGCAGGAGCGCCTGATGCGCGTCACCATCTTCGGCACCGGGTACGTCGGTCTCGTCACCGGCACCTGCCTCGCGGACGTCGGCCACGACGTCGTCTGCGTCGACATCGACGCGGGCAAGGTCGCGGCGCTGGACCGCGGCCCGGTGGGATTGCCCGGCGAGCACAGGAAGACCAGGCGCGCGCCCGCCGATTCCGCCGCGTTGCCGACCGCGTCGA
>NZ_BAAGAB020000100.1:0-6714 GCF_047159895.1 Lysobacter xanthus | reverse complement strand
GCCGATTCCGTCTTGTTGACGTGCTGGCCGCCGGCGCCCGACGAGCGATAGACGTCCGTCTTCAGGTCCGCCGGATTGATCTCGATGTCGATGTTGTCGTCGACTTCCGGCGAGACGAACACCGAAGTGAAGCTGGTATGCCGGCGGTTGTCGGAGTCGAACGGCGACTTGCGCACGAGGCGGTGCACGCCCGTCTCGGTCTTTAGCCAGCCGTAGGCGAAGTCGCCCTCCACGCGCAGCGTGGCCGACTTGATGCCCGCGACGTCGCCGCCGCTGGCTTCCATGAGCTCGGTCTTCCAGCCGCGCGATTCGCACCAGCGCAGGTACATGCGCAGCAGGATCTCGGCCCAGTCCTGCGCCTCGGTGCCGCCGGCGCCGGCCTGGATGTCGACGAACGCGTTCGCGTTGTCCATCTTTCCGGAGAACATGCGACGGAACTCGAGCTGCTCGACTTCCTTCGCGTACTTCTCGACGTCGTCGACGACCGCGGTCGCGGTGTCCTCGTCGTCCTCCATCTCGGCCAGCTCGAGCAGCTCGTTGGCGCCGACGAGGCCGTCGGTGAGGCTGCGGATGCCGTGGACGACCTTCTCCAGCGAGGCGCGCTCGCGGCCGAGCGCCTGTGCGCGGTCCGGGTCGTTCCAGATGTCGGGGCTTTCGAGCTCCCGGTTTACTTCTTCGAGACGTTCGACCTTGTGGTCGAAGTCAAAGATACCCCCTGAGCGAATCCAGCCGACCCTTGAGGTCGGCGATTCGCTGGCGGACGGGATTGAGTTCGATCATGTCCGTCGTCGCATGGAAAAGAGCCGGCGATTCTACCAGCGCGCGGGCTCAGGCCGGTTCGCGGTGCACCACGACCAGCTGGAAGGCGTCGCCGCCGCGGTAGTCGTCCGGCTCCAGCCGGTACGCGATGCGGATGCGGGGCCCGGGCGGCTCGGACGCCCCGCCGAACTCGATGGCGTTGAGGCGCATCGCCCCGAGGCCCAGCTCCATGCGCAGGTGCCGCTGACCGACGATCCGCGTCGACAGCACGTGGAACTCCCCGTCGAAATGGGGTTCCGGGAACGCCTGGCCCCACGGCCCGCCGTCGCGCAGCGCCTCGGCGCAGCTACGGCCGAGCTCCTCCGGCGCGAGCTCCCCGTCGCTGAGCACTTCCGCCTGCAGCAGGTCGGGCGTCAGCCCTTCGGCGGCGGCCTCGGCCAAAGCGGCCGAGAACTCCGCGAACGCGTCGAGCCGCAGGCTGAGCCCGGCCGCCATGGCGTGCCCGCCGAACCGGTCCATGAGCGACGGCCGGCGCGAGGAGACCGTCGCCAGTGCGTCGCGGATATGGAACCCGGGGATCGACCGCGCCGAGCCACGCAGCATCGTGGAGCCCGGGGCGGACGGGGCGAAGGCGACCACCGGGCGGTGCAGCCGCTCCTTGATCTTCGACGCGACCAGGCCGACCACGCCGGGATGCCATTCGGGATCGAACAGGCAGACCGCGGCCGGAAGGTCGCCGCCCGGAAGTTCGACCCGCGCGAGCGCGCGCTCCGCTTCGTCGACCATCTGCTCCTGCACGGCGCGGCGCTCGCCGTTGATCTCGTTGAGCAGGTGCGCGATCTCGCGCGCCCGCGTCGGGTCGTCGGTGAGCAGGCATTCGATGCCGAGCGACATGTCCTCGAGCCGTCCCGCCGCATTGATGCGCGGCGCCACGGCGTAGCCGATGTCGGCGGTGCCGAGTCGCGCGAGGTCGCGCTGGGCGACTTCGGCGAGCGCGCGCAGCCCAGCGCAGGCCTGCCCGGCGCGTAGTCGTCGCAGCCCGGCGGCCACGAGTGCGCGGTTGTTCGGGTCGAGCGGCACGAGGTCCGCCACGGTTCCGACCGCGACCAGGTCGAGCAGCTGCGACAGGTCCGGAACCGAGCCGGCGAACGAACCGCGATCGCGCAGGTGCCGGCGCAACGCCAGCAGCACGTAGAAGATGACGCCGACGCCCGCGAGTGCCTTGCTCGCGAACCCGTCGCCGCGCACGTTGGGATCGACTATCGCATCGGCCGGCGGCAGTGCCTCGCCCGGCAGGTGATGGTCGGTGACCAGCACTTTCCAGCCACGCCCCTTCGCTGCGCTGACGCCGGCGTGGCAGGCAATGCCGTGGTCGACCGTGACGACGAGGTCCGGCTGCATCGGCGCGATCTCGTCGACCATCGCCGGCGTCAGGCCGTAGCCGTGCACCATGCGGTTCGGAACGGCATACGAGACGCGACGCGCGCCCAGCATGCGCAGTCCGCGCACGCCGACCGCGCAGGCGGTCGCGCCGTCGCAGTCGAAGTCGCCGACCACGACGATGTGCGCGTCGCTGTCCATGGCATCGGCGAGCAGGCGCGTCGCCGCGTCGAGGCCGAGCATCGTTTCCGGAGGATGCAGGTGCGCCAGCTTCGGTCGCGCGTGCTCGAGCGACAGCGCGCCGCGCATCGCGTACACGCGTGCGAGCACCGGATGCAGTTCGCGCGCCCAGTCGCCCGGGACGACATGGGGACGGCGGACGAGTTTGGCCCGCGATCGGCTCATGCGTCTTCGTGCTCGGCGAGGACGCGCAGTGGGCGCTTCCAGAATCTCAGCGACTGCGACCGGCGAAGCGTGAATCGACGGCCGTCGGCCCAGTGCAGTTCGACCGCGCCCACCGCACCGCGTGCGACATCGGCGACCACCGGCTCGAGCCACGCCGCACACAGCCGGTCGAGGCGCCGCTCGTGGCGCAGGTCGTAGGCGGTGTCGACATCCGCCGGCGACCACGCATCGAGCGGCATTGCCTCGATGCCCGCCACCTTCGCGAACGCGTGCAGCGTCGGATCGGGCGACAGGATTCGCGCGACGCGGCCCGCGATGCGATCGGGCAAGCGCCCTGCCCCCCAGAACCAGACGGAATTCACCGGCGCCAGCCCGCGCGCCTGCCGTTCCGCGTTGAGCGGATGCTGGTGCAGCAGCACCTGCGCCTCCGACATCAGCGCACGCCAGCGGCGGCCTTCCGCGCCCTGCGGCATCTGGTCGAAGAGGTCGGCGCCCAATGCGTCGTCCGGCGACGCGAACGCCGGTAGGGGCGGCGGATCGGCGGCCATCCGCAGGAACCAGGCCGACGGCTCGCCGGCCTCGATCGGAAGGCCGACGTCGCCGAACAGCGGACGCAGCGGTTCCAGCAGCGACTCCGCGGACGCGGCATCCAGCGCGAGCGTTTCGCCGACCGCCAGCAGGCGTGCGCCATTGATGTCGGGACGCACGTAGGCGGGATCGGCACGCAGCCACGTCGCGCCTGCCGCGTCGCCGCTCTGCGCCTGACGGGTGACGGCCGCAGCGGGCCAGCCGATCGGCAGCAGGTCGAACAAGCCTTCGATTCCTCGCGCGTCGCCCCCACGCTCGGCCCGCCCCAGCGCCGACGCGACCGCCGGCGGCAGCGCCTCGCCCGCGAAGCGAACCGGGTCGGGCAGGACGAGCCGCGCGGTCGCCATGATCAGCCGAGGTAGCGGACGCTGACGATCTCGTACTCGCGGGTGCCGCCCGGCGCATCGATCGAGATCGTGTCGCCCTCGTGCTTGCCGATGACCGCACGCGCGACCGGCGACGAAATCGCGATCAGGCCCTGTTTGATGTCCGCTTCCAGGTCGCCGACGATCTGGTACGTCTTCTGCTCGTCGGTATCGACGTCGGCCAGTTCGACCGTCGCGCCGAACACGACGCGCGAGCCTGCGTTGAGCTTCGTCACGTCGATGACCTCGGCATGCGAGAGCTCGCCCTCGAGCTGCTTGATGCGGCCCTCGATGAACCCCTGCTGCTCGCGCGCGGCGTGGTATTCCGCGTTCTCCTTGAGGTCGCCGTGCGCGCGCGCCTCCGAGATCGCATTGATGACGGCCGGCCGCTGCACGGACTTCAGGTTCTCGAGCTCGGCACGCAGACGCAGCGCACCCTTGGCGGTGATCGGGCTTCTCATGGGATTTCCTTGTGGCGACGCCGGCCGTACCGCGCCGTCGATCGAATGGGGTCGATTGTGCCCGCTCGGGGCCGCGGCGCGTAGGTTGGAAACGCGACCGGCCGCACGCGGCGGCCGGCCGGCGTCCCTCGCGGGGGCTCAGACGATGGTGGCGTGCAGTTCCTGCAGCGACCAGACCGGGCCCGTGCCGCGGTACTCGAGCGACTGCAGCAGTGCGCGCGCGCCCGACACGGTCGTCGAGTACGTCAGGCGATGCTGCAGCGCCTCGCGACGGATCGAGAACGAGTCGGAGATCGCCTGGCGGCCTTCGGTCGTGTTGACGATGTAGACGATCTCGCCGTTCTTGATCAGGTCGACCACGTGCGGCCGGCCTTCGATCACCTTGTTGACGACCTCGCACGAGACGCCGTTGGCCTGCAGGAAGTCGGCGGTGCCGCGCGTCGCCACGATCGCATAGCCTTGGCGCACCAGTTCCTGCGCCACCGGCAGCACGCGCTGCTTGTCCGGGTCGCGGACCGAGACGAAGACCTTGCCGGTCGCCGGCACCGCGCGGATGCCCGCCGCTTCCTGCGCGCGTGCGATCGCCGCGCCGAAGTTGCGGCCTACGCCCATCACCTCGCCGGTCGAACGCATCTCCGGCCCGAGGATCGGATCGACGCCCTGGAACTTGGCGAACGGGAAGATCGCCTCCTTCACCGAGAAGTAGTCGGGCACGATCTCCTTCGAGGCGCCCTGCTCCGCGAGGGTGCGACCGGCCATGCAGCGCGCCGCGATCTTCGCGAGCGGAATGCCGATCGCCTTGGAGACGAACGGCACGGTGCGCGAGGCCCGCGGGTTCACTTCGAGCAGGAAGATCGTGTCGCTCCCGTCGGCTTCCTGCTGGATCGCGAACTGCGTGTTCATCAGACCCACGACCTTGAGCGCGCGCGCCAGCGCGACCACCTGCTCGCGCAGCAGGTCCTGCGTCGCGGCCGACAGCGAGTACGGCGGCAGCGAGCACGACGAGTCGCCCGAATGCACGCCCGCCTCCTCGATGTGCTCCATCACGCCGCCGATGAGGACGTTGCCTTCGCGGTCGGCGATCACGTCGACGTCCACCTCCACCGCGTGGTCGAGGAAACGGTCGAGCAGCACCGGCGAGTCGTTCGAAACCTTCACCGCATCGCGCATGTAGCGCGACAGCTCCGAGTCCGAATGCACGACTTCCATCGCACGGCCGCCGAGCACGTAGCTGGGGCGCACCACGAGCGGATAGCCGATCTCCCTCGCTAGCACGAGGGCTTCCTCCGGATTGCGGGCGGTGCGGTTCGGCGGCTGGCGCAGGCCGAGCTGGTCGACGAGCTTCTGGAAGCGCTCGCGGTCCTCGGCGAGGTCGATGCTGTCGGGCGAGGTGCCGATCACCGGCACGCCGTTGGCTTCCAGCGCACGGGCGAGCTTCAGCGGCGTCTGTCCGCCGTACTGCACGATCACGCCGAACGGCTTTTCGAGATCGACGATCTCCAGCACGTCCTCGAGCGTCAGCGGCTCGAAGTACAGGCGGTCGGAGGTGTCGTAGTCCGTCGAGACGGTCTCGGGATTGCAGTTGACCATGATGGTCTCGAAGCCGTCCTCGCGGAGCGCGAGTGCGGCATGGACGCAGCAATAGTCGAACTCGATGCCCTGCCCGATGCGGTTCGGACCACCGCCGAGCACGATGATCTTCCTGCGGTCGCTGGGGTTCGCCTCGCACTCGTCCTCGTAGGTCGAGTACATGTAGGCCGTATCGGTGGCGAACTCGGCCGCGCAGGAATCGATGCGCTTGTAGACCGGTCGCACGCCGAAGGCGCGGCGCAGCGCGCGCACGGCCGTCTCGTCGGTGCCGCTCAGCTGCGCGAGGCGCGCGTCGGAGAAGCCCATGCGCTTCAGCGCCCGCATGCGGCGGGCGTCCAATGCGGCGAGGCCACCGGCGGCGACCTCCTTCTCGGCGAGCAGGATTTCCTCGATCTGATCGAGGAACCAGCGGTCGACATGCGACAGCGCGTGGATGTCCTCGACCGACATGCCGGCACGGAACGCATCACCGATGAAGAACATGCGCTCGGCGCCCGGCTCCTTCAGCTCGCGACGGAGCGTGGCGAGGTCGTCGTCGCTCGACAGGTCGAGGCCGGTCGGATCGAGGCCGACCTTGCCCGTTTCCAGCCCACGGAGCGCCTTCTGCAGCGATTCCTGGAACGTCCGGCCCATCGCCATCACCTCGCCCACCGACTTCATCTGCGTGGTGAGGCGCGCATCGGCCTGCGGGAACTTCTCGAAGGCGAAGCGCGGAATCTTGGTGACGACGTAATCGATCGACGGCTCGAACGATGCTGGCGTGCGGCCGCCCGTGATCTCGTTGCGAAGTTCATCGAGCGTGTAGCCCACCGCGAGCTTGGCGGCGACCTTCGCGATCGGGAAGCCGGTCGCCTTCGACGCGAGCGCCGAAGAGCGCGAGACGCGCGGGTTCATCTCGATGACGACCACGCGGCCGTCGTGCGCATTGACGCCGAACTGGACGTTCGAGCCGCCGGTGTCGACGCCGATCTTGCGCAGCACCGCGATCGAGGCGTCGCGCAGGCGCTGGTATTCCTTGTCGGTGAGCGTCTGGGCGGGCGCGACGGTGATGCTGTCGCCCGTGTGCACGCCCATCGCATCGAAGTTCTCGATCGAGCAGACGATGATGCAGTTGTCCGCCTTGTCGCGGACCACCTCCATCTCGAACTCCTTCCAGCCCAGTACCG
>NZ_BAAGAB020000099.1:0-6749 GCF_047159895.1 Lysobacter xanthus | reverse complement strand
CCGGCGCGAGCGCGTGCGCCGTGAGCTCGCCGTGGTGGGCGCGGATGATCGCGTCGGCCACGATCAGGCGCAGGCCGAGGCCCAGGTCGTACGGCTCCGGGCGCGGATCGGTGAACAGCGTCGCCGGGTTTTCCGCCGCGTCGGCCGTGTCGCTCACCTCGATCAGCACGCGATCGGCCTCGCGCCAGGCGTGCAGCACCGGCGGCGCGCCAGCGCGCCACTGCGCATAGCCGAGCAGGCTCGCGAGCGCCTGCACCAGCCGCGACTCGTCGCCCTCGACGTGCGCTTCCTCGAGCGCCGGCGCCAAGTCGGGATCGGTCGCGCAGCCCGGCACGGCACCCACGGCGAGGTCCATCAGCATGCGCACCTCGACCGGACGACGGCGATGCACGAGGCGGCCCTCGTTCGCGCGCGCCCAGTCGCCGAGTTCCTCGATCATGCCGGCCATGCGGCGCGACTGGCGCTCGATCGTCTCGGCGAGCTCGACGCGACGCTCCTCCGGCAGTTCCGGCCGGCGCAGCAGGTACGCGGCCGTCTGCAGGGGCGACAGCGGCCCCTTGAGGTCGTGCACCAGCCGTTCGAACAGGGGACGGTCGCTCATTGCACCTTCGCTTCGCGGGACGGCAGCGCGCCGAGGATCCGGCAGATCGCTTCGATTTCCGGCGGCTTGACCAGATGGTGGTCGAAGCCTGCCTCCTTCGTGCGCTGGCGGTCCTCGGGCTGGCCCCAGCCCGTCACCGCCACCAGCGTCAGCGCATCGCCGTTCGGCAGCGCGCGCAGCTGGCGGGCGACATCGTAGCCGCTGATGCCGGGCATGCCGATGTCGAGGAACACGACGTCGGGCGAGAAGCCCGCCACCGCCTGCTGCGCGGAATGCGGGTCGTAGATGCGCTGCGCCTCGTGGCCGAGCATCTCCAGCATCATCGCGAGCGTGTCGGCCGAGTCGCAGTTGTCGTCGACCACCAGCACGCGCTGCGGCAGCGCGGCCGGCACGGGCGCGGGCACGTCGACCGCCCGCACCACGCCATGGCCCATCGGCAGGCGCACGCTGAAGCGGCTGCCGCGACCCAGGCCCGCGCTGGCCGCATCGACGCGGCCGCCGTGCATCTCCACCAGCCGGCGCACCAGCGTGAGGCCGATGCCGAGGCCGCCACGCGCGCGCTCGATCGAGGTGTCGACCTGTGCGAACGGCTCGAAGATGGACTCGACCTGCTCGGGCGCGAGCCCGATGCCGTGGTCGGTGACGTGCACCAGCACGTCGTCGCCGTCGCGCTCGGTCTCCACCGCGATCGCGTGCGCGGGGTCGGAATACTTCGCCGCGTTGTTGATCAGGTTGGCAAAGACCTGCGACAGGCGCTCGGGATCGGCATCCAGCGGCACGTCCTGCGGTGGCACGTGCAGCTCCAGCCGGTGGCCAGTGGCGGCGAGCACGGGCTCCACGCTCTCCACTGCCGAGCGCAGCACCGCCGCCAGCGTGGTCGACGCGGGACGCAGCACGAGCTTGTCCTGGCTGATGCGCGCGACGTCGAGCAGGTCGTCGATCAGCCGGACCAGCAGGGCAAGCTGGCGCTCCATCGCCTCGTGCAGGCCGCTGCCGTTGGCGCCGCCGAGCTTCATCACGTTCAGCGCATTGCCCAGCGAGGCGAGCGGATTGCGCAGCTCGTGCGCGAGCGTGGCCAGGAACTGGTCCTTGCGGCGGTCATGCTCGAGCAATCGCTCCTGTGCGCGCTCGCGCTCGGCGACATGCCCCTGCAACTCGATGTTGCGCTGCGCGAGCGCGATGTTCGCCGTACGCAGCGATTCGTTGAGCGATTCGAGTTCGCGCGCCTTCTCGACGCGCAGGTCCTCGTTCGCCTGCGCGAGGCGCTCGTTGGCGAACTGCAATTCGCGACGCTTGCGGTACAGCTCGACCAGCACCGAGACCTTGCTGCGCATGATCTCGGGAATCACCGGGACCATCACGTAGTCGACCGCGCCCAGCTTGTAGCCGCGCAGGCGATCCATGTCCGAGACGTTCACCGCCGTCACGAAGATGATCGGCGTCTTCTCGTAGCGCGGGTGCTGGTGGATCAGGCTCGCGGTCTCGAAGCCGTCCATGCCCGGCATGTTGACGTCGAGCAGGATCAGCGCGCAGTCGTTCTCCATGAGCAGGCCGAGCGCCTCGACGCCCGAACGGGCCTCGATCAGGCGCTCGCCGAGCGGTTCGAGGATCGCGCGGTACGACAGCAGCCGTCCCGGCTGGTCGTCGACCAGCAGGATGGTGGCCTGGCCGGCCTCGGCGGCGGGAATCAACGGTGCAGCCACTGCCGCAGCACTCCCAGGAGCTGGTCGGTAACGACGGGCTTCGCGAGATAGTCGGAGGCGCCCGCCTCCAGGCACTTCTCGCGGTCACCCTTCATCGCCTTGGCGGTGAGCGCGACGATCGGAATCGCCCGCGCGTCGGGATCGCTGCGGATCGCACGCATGGTGTCGTAGCCGTCCATGCCCGGCATCATGATGTCCATCAGGATGATGTCGATATCGCGGTCGGCGGTGACCTTCTGCACCGCCTCGCGACCGTTGCTCGCCGTCGCCACTTCCATGCCGTGGCGCTCGAGCACGATCGACAGCGCGAAGATGTTGCGCATGTCGTCGTCGACCACCAGCACCCGGCGGTTCTGCAGCACCTCGTCGGACTCGGTGATCCGGCGCACCATCTTCTGCTTGTGCTCGGGCAGGTTGCCGATCACGCGATGCAGCAGCAACGCGGTCTCGTCGAGCAGGCGCTCGGGCGACTCCACGCCCTTCACCACCACGCTCTTGGCGAGCTTCTTCAGGCGCGCGTCTTCCGCGGCGGACAGCTCCTTGCCGGTGAAGACGACGACCGGGATATCGCGCAGGCGCGAATCGGCCTCGAGCTGCTCGAGGAGTTCGAAGCCGCTCATGTCCGGCAGGCGCAGGTCGAGCACGACGCATTCGAAGCCGCCGCCGCGCAGGGCGTCCATCGCCTCGGCGCCGGTGCCGACGCCGTGGATCTCCACGTCGTCGTGCTGCAGCAGCGTCTCGACCGACATGCGCTCGCCCGGGTCGTCCTCGACCACGAGCAGCTTCTTCACCCGCGGCTTCGCGTACTCGCGCATGCGCTCCAGCGCGCCGCCGATAACGTCCGGCGTCGACGGCTTGGGCACGTAGCTGAAGGCGCCACGCTCGAGCGAATGGTGGCGATCCTCTTCCACCGTCACGATCTGCACCGGGATGTGGCGCGTCGCCGCGTCCTGCTT
Organism: Lysobacter xanthus; assembly: GCF_047159895.1. Taxonomy (NCBI): domain Bacteria; kingdom Pseudomonadati; phylum Pseudomonadota; class Gammaproteobacteria; order Lysobacterales; family Lysobacteraceae; genus Lysobacter; species Lysobacter xanthus. The sequence goes on along the minus strand of NZ_BAAGAB020000099.1, from coordinate 3,489 downwards.
GAGCCGCGCGAGCACCGTCCAGCCGAGCATGTCGGGCAGGAAGATGTCGAGGCTGATCGCGGTCGGCTTGAACTCGCGCACCAGGCGCAGCGCCTCGGCGCCGCGGTGCGTGACCAGCACGTTGAAGCCGCGCGATCGCGCGAGGTCGCGCATCACCGAGGCGTAGTGGGGGTCGTCCTCGACCACCAGCAGCGTCGGCCAGTCGGCGTCGAGATGGTCCCGATCGTCCTCGATGCCCGCCGCGACGGGCGCCGGTGTTTCGGCATCGGTCGACGGCATGGACCGCGGCGCGATGCGCACCGAGGCGCGCGCCGGGGCCGCATCGGCCTCGGCCTGCGCATAGCGCAGCGGCAGGTACAGCGTGAACGTCGAGCCCTTCCCGGGCTGGCTGGTGAGCGTGAGTTCGCCGCCGAGCAGGCCGGCGATCTCGCGCGAGATCGCGAGGCCGAGGCCGGTGCCGCCGTACTTGCGCGACGTGCCCGCGTCGGCCTGCTGGAACGCCTCGAAGACGATGCGCTGCTTGTCGGCGGAGATGCCGATGCCGGTATCGGTGACCTCGAAGGCCACGACGGTGGGCGCGTGGTCGAGCACGCGATGGCCCTGCGACCAGCCGCTGCGCACCGGCCGCGCCGACATGCGCACGCTGCCTTCCTCGGTGAACTTCATCGCGTTCGACAGCAGGTTCTTGAGGATCTGCTGCAGGCGCTTGGGGTCGGTGGTGAGCGACCGGCCCAGCTCCGCCGCGAAGTCGACCGAGAATTCCAGCCCGCGGCGCTCGGCCTCGTGGCGGAAACCGCGCTCCATGTTCTCGCGCAGGTGCGAGAAGGCGATGTCCTCGGTGTCGATGGTGACGGTGCCGGACTCGATCTTCGACAGGTCGAGGATGTCCGAGATCAGGTGCAGCAGGTCGGTGCCGGCCGCGTGGATCGTCTTCGCGAACTCGACCTGGCGCGAGGACAGGTTGGCCTCCGGGTTCTCGGCGAGCTGCTGGCCGAGGATCAGGATCGAGTTGAGCGGCGTGCGCAGCTCGTGCGACATGTTCGCGAGGAATTCGGACTTGTAGCGCGAGGTGAGCGCGAGCTCGGCGGCCTTCGCTTCCAGTTCGCGGCGTGCCTGCTCGATCTGCTGGTTCTTGGTCTCGACCTCCGCCTTCTGCTCGGCGAGCAGCGCGGCCTTGAGCGCGATCTCCTCGTTGGTCTGCTGCAGCTCGGTCTGCTGGGTCTGCAGCTCGGCGGCGAGCTGCTGCGACTGCTGCAGCAGGCCCTCGGTGCGCATACCCGCCTCGATCGTGTTGAGCGTGATGCCGATCGAGCGCGAGAGCTGTTCGAGGAACGTCAGGTGCACGTCGTTGAAGTCGTGCACCGACGCGAGCTCGACCACCGCCTTGACCTCGTCCTCGAACAGCACGGGCAGGACGATGACGTTGCGCGGGGACATGCTGAGCAGGCCGGAGCGGATCTGCACGAGGTCCGCCGGGATGTCGCGCAGCAGGATCATGCGGCCTTCGGCGGCGCATTGGCCGATCAGGCCGTCGCCGATCCGCAGCGAATGGTTGACGGCTTCCACCGGCGCGTCGGCGTAGCCGGCGAGCTGGCGCAGGCGCTCGGTGCCGGCACCCGTCTCGTCGCTCTCGACGATGTAGATGAGGCCCTGCTGCGCTTCCATCAGCGGCGCGAGCTCGCCGAGCAGCTGGCGACCGAGCGTCTCGATGTCGCGCTGGCCCTGCATCATCGCGTGGAACGCGGCGAGGTTCGTCTTCAGCCAGTCCTGCTCGCGGTTCGACTCGGTGGTCGCGCGCAGCGTCGAGATCATCACGTTGATGTTGTCGCGCAGGTCTGCGACCTCGCCGCTCGCGTCGACCGTGACGGTTCGCGTCAGGTCGTTCTGCGTCACCGCGGTCGCCACCTCGGCGATCGCGCGCACCTGCGTGGTGAGATTGTCGGCGAGCTGGTTGACGTTGGCCGTGAGGTCCTTCCACACGCCCGCCGTACCCGGCACGTTCGCCTGGCCGCCGAGGCGGCCTTCGATGCCGACCTCGCGCGCCACCGTCGACACCTGGTCGGCGAAGATCGCGAGCGTGTCGGTCATCGAGTTGATGGTGTCGGCGAGCTCGGCGATCTCGCCCTTCGCTTCCACCGTCAGCTTCTGGCGCAGGTCGCCGTTCGCGACCGCGGTCACCACCTTCGCGATGCCGCGCACCTGCGTGGTGAGGTTGGCCGCCATCCAGTTGACGTTGTCGGTGAGGTCCTTCCAAGTACCCGCGACGCCCGGCACCGAGGCCTGGCCGCCGAGCTTGCCTTCGGTACCGACCTCGCGCGCGACGCGCGTCACCTCCGCGGCGAAGCCGTTGAGCTGGTCGACCATCACGTTGAGCGTGTTCTTCAGCTGCAGGATCTCGCCCTGCGCGTCGACGGCGATCTTCTTCGAGAGGTCGCCCTTCGCCACCGCGGTCGCCACTTCGGCGATGTTTCGCACCTGCGTGGTGAGGTTGGACGCCATCGAGTTGACGTTGTCGGTGAGGTCCTTCCACGTACCCGCGACGCCCGGCACCTGTGCCTGGCCGCCGAGCTTGCCTTCCGCGCCGACCTCGCGCGCCACGCGCGTCACCTCCGCGGCGAAGCCGTTGAGCTGGTCGACCATCGTATTGATGGTGACCTTGAGCTCCAGGATCTCGCCCTTCACGTCCACCGCGATCTTTCGCGACAGATCGCCGCGCGCCACCGCGGTGGTCACCTCGGCGATGTTTCGCACCTGCGCGGTGAGGTTGGACGCCATGGAGTTCACGGAGTCCGTGAGGTCCTTCCATGTACCCGCGACGCCGGGCACCTGCGCCTGGCCGCCGAGGCGGCCTTCGGTGCCCACCTCACGCGCCACGCGCGTGACTTCCGCGGCGAAGCCGTTGAGCTGGTCGACCATCGTATTGATGGTGTCCTTCAGTTCGCGGATCTCGCCGCGCACGTCGACCGTGATCTTGCGCGAGAGGTCCCCTCGCGCCACGGCCGTGGTCACCTCCGCGATGTTTCGCACCTGCGACGTCAGGTTCGACGCCATGGCGTTCACCGATTCGGTGAGATCGCCCCACGTACCCGCGACGCCCGGCACGACCGCCTGGCCGCCGAGTCGTCCCTCGGTGCCGACCTCTCGGGCCACGCGGGTCACTTCCGCCGCGAAGCCGTTGAGCTGGTCGACCATCGTGTTGATGGTCTCCTTCAGCTGCAGGATCTCGCCGCGCACGTCCACGGTGATCTTGCGGCTGAGGTCGCCCTTGGCCACCGCGGTGGTCACGTCGGCGATGTTTCGCACCTGCAGCGTCAGGTTCGACGCCATCAGGTTCACGTTGTCGGTCAGGTCCTTCCAGGTACCCGCGACGCCCGGCACGTCCGCCTGGCCGCCGAGCTTGCCTTCGGTACCGACCTCACGCGCCACGCGCGTGACTTCCGCGGCGAAGCCGTTGAGCTGGTCGACCATCGTATTGATGGTGTCCTTCAG
>NZ_BAAGAB020000098.1:0-7310 GCF_047159895.1 Lysobacter xanthus | reverse complement strand
TTGCCGTTGACGGCGACCTGCACGGGCAGCGACTGCGCGGCGGCCAGCGGCGCGGCGAGCAGCAGGAGTGCAAGGGACCGGCCCGTCGACTCGCGCCTGTCCGGCAGGGGCTTCGATACGCGCCGCGATGCGGCTGCGCCCGCCGCGTTCGGCCGCGCGAGGTGCACGGCGACGATCCGCAGCTCCATAGACGGGGATTGCACCCGGGAACGAGGCGTCCTGCGTACCGCGCATGGAGGCGTAGATTTTCTGGACATAGCCTTCGCGGAACCCGGTCGTGAAGTTGCCGGAGTAGTAACAGCTGAAGGCCTTGCCCCAGTCACCGCTCGATCGCGTGCGGCACTCGGCGAGGATGCGGGATCCGGCCTGCAGGTTCGGACAGGCCTGGAACGCCTGCTCGTACGTTCCGAGACCGTAGCGCGCCAGGTTGTAACGATTGACCTGCGCGAGGCCCAGCGAGAAGTTGTAACCGCGGCTCTCGAGCATGCGCGCCGTCGCCGCGGCCTCGCGCAGGTTGGTCGGCTGGCGCGCAAGGCGTCCACCCACGACGCCGATGGCGTATGGGTTGAACGAAGACTCGACGCGGACGACGTGATGCATCACGTCCGCGGGGACCGCCAGTTGCGGACAGCCCATCAGCTCCATGCCAGGCAACACCGTCGTCTCCCTGTCGCATTCCTGCGGCGCACGACGGAAACCGGCGAGCCGAATCCATCCGTACGCATCATCGTCCTTGCTTCTCCTGTCGATCCACGACCGGAGGCGGGAACATTGACTCATGCGCTCGCCGCGCTTGTCAATGCCTGAAAATGAGTACTTTTCCTACATCGGAGCCGCCCGCTGAGGGTCGAAGTCGATGCCCGTGATGTAGCGTCGGCCGGCGTGCGCCTTGATGTGCACGACGATGTCGATCGTCATCATCAGGAGCCGCTTGATCACTGCGAATTCGAGTCCCGCGCCTTCGGTCGAGGCCTTCACCATCAACGCGAGCTGGTCCCAGGTCTGCGCCGTGCTTCCGGCATGACAGCTGGTGATCGATCCCGGGTGCCCCGACGCGCAGTTCCGGATGAAATAGAACGATTCGTCGCCGCGCAGCTCGGCAAGGATGATGCGGTCGGGCTTCATGCGAAGGCACGCCTCCATGCAGCTCTTCGCCGTCACGTTGCTGGTGCTCTGGCCGCCCTTCGAGTAGAGCAGGTGCACCACGTTGGGCTGGGCGATGAAGAGTTCGCGAGCGTCTTCGATCGTGACCAGGCGCTCGTCGGCCGGGATGTGGTGCACGAGCGACTTCATGAAGGTGGTCTTGCCGCTGCCGGTCGCGCCGGCCACGACGATATTCTTGCGATAGAGCACAGCACGCCGGAAGAACTCGGCGTAGTCGCGCTCGGCACGCAGGGCGAGCAACTCGCGGTCCTGCGGACCGATTCCGCCGGCGTCCTCGAGGATGCGCTCGAAGAAGCCGTCCTGCTGGTACTGCTCGAGCGTGCGGGTCTGTCGCGACGGCAGGCGAATGGTGATCGAGACGCGTCCGGCGTCGCAGGCCGGAGGAATCACGAACTGCGCGCGCTGCCCGGTGGGGAACGTGAGCGAGACGACGGGGTCCGCATCCGTGATGCGCTGGCCCGTATTGCTTTCGTTGACCACCGCCGTGCAGAACTGCCGCGCGCGTTCGAACGTGAGTGCCGGCACGTCGATGCGCTCCCATCCGCCGCGCACTTCGATCCAGACTTCGCCCGGCCGGTTGATGCAGATCTCGGTGACGTCGGGTGATGCCATATAGCCGAGGATGCCGAGCACCTCGTACTGGTAGGTCAGGAACTCGTCCGAGACCCGCGCGATGGGCGCATCGACGTCCATGGTCGGCCGCTCAGCGACCGAGCACCTCGGAGAAGTCGACGTCGCGTGCGACGTAGACGTTCACCAGCGTGCCCTGGTTGAGCGTGACGGTCGGTGGCCGCGACATCGACTCCTGCACGGCCTGGTTGGCGATGCGGTCGAGCGTGCGCGCCGTATTGCTCTCGTAGGGCGAGACGACGACGACACCCTGAGCGACGCTCGCGGTCGACGGGCCGTTCTCGGCCGCCGCGTACTTGAAGGCATCGCTCAGCAGGCTGACCATCAGTGCCGAGGCGATCCGGGTCGGCCAATGCGGGTCGCGCTGTCCGGGATGCCCGGCGCCGCCGAGGTTGTCCACGCCCGGGCTCGCCATTTCCACGTCCACACCGCTGGGCGTCGTGATGCGGTCCCAGACCACGGCCATGCGATCGCCCGTCGGCCCGTGGTCGTAGCTGCCGTAGATCTTCGAGCCACGCTCCAGCAACAGGCTGCGCCCGTTCACCGAGTACACGGGCTCGGTAAGGATGCAGGCGGTGTAGCCCGGGATGTCACTGACGATGCGGGTCTCGAGCACGCAGCGCAGCATCGTGCCGCGGATCAGGAGGGCGTCTGGACGGCGAAGCGCACGTGCGCTGCTCGCGCGCGCCCGACCGGCCGGGGCACCGTCCGTCGAATCGTCGGGCTTGGCGGCGCCGCGGCCACCGATCGCGGCCTGGGTCAGCGAGAGCGCCTGCGCATAGGCGTCCTGCGGACCCATCGGCGGCGCCGCGGATGCGCCCGCGTCCAGCCCCATTCGGCGTTCCAAGAGCGTCGGCGTCTGACGGGCCTGCGTACGGGGTGGATCGAAGCCCGGGGCCGGTGGAGCGGCTGCGTAGTCGGCCTGGGCAGGCAGCGGCGGCAGCGGCGCAGCCTGTGCCTCGGGCTGCAGGCCGATCGGTTCGGCGGGCACGCCCTCCGACCGGGAAGGAAGCGGCGGGGGCGCATCACCGAGGGTGGGAATGCTGACGCGTTCCTCCGTCGGCTTCGTGCCCCCGTCCTTGCGCGTGCCGCCCCGCAGCACCAGCACCGCCATGAGCATCAGCAGAAGCACGATACCGCCCAGAAACAGGAGCGCCTTGCGATTGACGCGACGCTGCTCGGCTTGGCGCAAGGCGGGGCCGGTATCGTCGAGGTCCGCCGACGGCGCTGCATGGAGATCGAGGTATGGATTGCCACCGGCGGCCGCCGCCGGATCCTGCTCGTAGGGATTGCTGATCACCTGGTTCACGGGCGCGGGTTCCTGCGGAGGCCGACGACGTTCTTGCCGTGGCGGATCACGAGATAGCGGTACGTTCCGTGCACGACGATGGTGTCGCCTTGCACCGTGGTGTTGACCACGAATTCCTCGCCGTTCTCACGCTCGCTGCCGAACACCGCCGGGAAGGATCCGGTCGGAAAGGCGGCCGCAGCCGCGAGCCGGATATAGGTGAAGCGACCGTCGTCATAGACGTTGACCGGCACCAGCGCCTTGAGTTTCGTGCGCGTGCTGTAGTCGTAGTCGAACGTGTAGGCGCGGCTCGGGTCGAGGCCGAGCTCGAGCTCGGCGGCCTTCGCGGGCACCTTGGCCTTGAACTGCACGTCGCCGGGGTAGCGAAAGCGGACCTTGTACTGCACGCCCGCGTCCTTGGCTTGGTCCAGCGCCTTCCAGTTGGTGGCCACCACGCGGAGTTCGAAGATGTACGCGTGCGTCTCAGTCCGGATCAGAAGGTTCGTGTCGACGTCGACGTTCTTCGGCTTGACGTAGAAGACGTTGTCGCGCCGGCTGATGTCCCAACCGTTCGAGAACCCGGTGCTGTAATCGACCACGGTTTCGCTCGGCGAGAGCTCGATCTGAGTGGCGATGCCCAAGCCGGTGCGGACCGGATAGATGCGGTTTTCGGCGTATTCGTATTCCTGCACCGCCTCCGCCCGCCCCACCTGAGGCAGCAGCGCGACGAGCAGTGCGATGGCGCAGGAGATCGCCTGCGTGCACGAACGCAGGCTCACGGCCGGGCCTCCGTCGCCGGCGCGGCTGCAGCCGGCGGCGCCGCGGCCGGCGACTGCGACTGTTGCGGCGTGGGTGTGCCGCTGGCCTCGCCCATGTCGGGCATCGGGAATGCGGGAATCTCGGGTTCGACCGGGGGCGACTCCGCATAGTCGTTGTCGACGCGATAGCTGGTGACCTGGAACCCCAGCGGATTCTCGATGCGGTACTTCTCGTCCATGGCCAAGTTCGCCTTGTACGTGAATGCGAGCGTGGCGATCTTGCTGTCGAGCGGCTGGGTACGGCCGCTCGCCTTGTCGTGCAGCGTGCGCTGGAAGCGCACGGTGGCGCCGGTCGGACGGCCGTCGGCATCGTTGATCAGGGTGATGCTGAGGATCTTGATGCGGATGGCCGCCTTCTCGCCGTACGTGTTGTACGGGCGATCGGGGTTCTCCTTGCCGTGCAGCGCCGTGTAGCCGGATGCCACCGACGGCGCGGACATCGTGTACACCGTCGTCCAGTCGCGCAGCCGCATCAGGGCGATGTCGTACGACTCGCGTGCCAGCACAAAGTGGGCCACGTTGCTCTTGTTGACCGCCTCGCTGAGGGTGATGTCTTGGCGCCCCCAGTTCCCGTCGAGCCTGGCGACGGTCGCGGTGCCCGTGTAGGCATCCGCCATCACCAAGTACGGGACCTTCTCCTTCAAGGGCAGGAAGTAGAAATAGCCGCCGGCGAGGATCAGGCTGATCGCGCAGGACGTGCCCGCCACCCACCACGCACGCCGCTCACTGCGACGGGCCTGGTCCGCGAGGCTGACCTCGTAGTTCACCGCGCGCCCGATGGCGTGCTCGACGCGACTGCTCTCCGGCTTCGAACGGGTTTTCATGGTCAGGGCCTCGAGGTCGGGGTGGCGTCCGCGCGTCGGACCACGATCCGCGAACCGTCGATCGCGATGTCCACGCGCTCGGCGGCATACAGCGCCGTGAGCTGCGCGAGCGCGGTTTTCAGGTCGTCGCTGTGCACGTCGGCGACGGGCCGGTGCAGGGTGAAATCGCTGTCGTGTCGGTAGTCGAGTTCCATCCGGCTGTCGCGCGCCCATCGCTCCAGCAGGCTCTTGAGCGTCCGGTCGACCGGGGCGGCGTAGTACGCATAAGCCGAGCGCAGCGGGATCGCCTGCGTCTGCTCGGCGAAGCGGTTCACCGGCTTCCAGCGTCCGGAAAACGCGGGCGCGGGCGTGGTGGTGCAGGCCGTCAGCAGCGCGAGTACGCCGGCGACGGAGAGGAAACGGATGCAATGCGGAAGCGATTTCACGACTCACCGGTGCGCGAAGGCGCGCCACCCGACGCATGGCGCGGGCGACGACGGATCCATGGAAATGGCAGGTGGCGTAGTGCGGCGTCCTGCCGGCCTCGAAACGTGTCCTTGTCGATGTCCCCTGTATGACCGATCCCTGTCCAGCACGCGTGGCGTGCCGAGTGCGTCCTGCGTCGATGCCTTCCGCATCGCGGGCGTTGCGCCCGTGGTTACGGTAGCGAAACGGCTTCCCGCGCGTCAACCGGGGCGCCGCCGATCGCGAGCACCGGGACCGGCGAACGCGGGCGTAGTCGCGCGGTGTAGCGCTTGTCACGGTAGTAGCGGATCTTCTCGCACATCACCGGATGTGCGATGCCTTCGTAAACGACGACTTCGCGGTCGGGCCCGATCGCCTTGAGTTCCTGCGGCAGCATCAGTGCGCGGCGCTCCTCCGACTCGCTGCGCGAAACGTCGCGCCCGCGCGTGACATTCTGCCGTCGCACGGTCGTATAGCCCAGCATCTCCGAGTAGTCGTTGGCATCCTGTTGCTCACGCGGTGCGTAGAGGATCTGCATCGCGTGGTTGGTGACGAGCGTGCGCGCGACTTCGCGCCCGTAGACCGCGTCCAGCTGCGCCATGCTCTGCACGATCGGCAGCAGGCGCAGGTTGTAGCCTGCCATGTAGGCGACCGCGCTGGCGAGGATGTCGATGCGGCCGATGGCGGTGAATTCGTCCATCAACAACAGGCACTGATGCCGCAGTGTCGGGTCGTTCTGGGGCAGCTCGCGCGTATTGAGATTGATCAGCTGGCTGAAGAACAGATTGAGCAGCAGGCGGCTCTCGGCGAGCTTGTTGGGCTGGATGCCCACGTAGATGCTCATGCGCTTGCGACGCACGTGGTCGAGCCGGAAGTCGTTCGCGGAGGTCGCGGCATCGAGCACCGGGTTGACCCATGCGTTCAGCGGCTCCTTGAACGTGCCGAGGATCGACGCGAACGTTTCATCGGCCTGCGACAGCAGCGTCGCGAAGGCCATGCGCGCGGGCTCGGACAGGAAACGCTGCTGCGCGAGCGATTGCAGGTGCGCGCGAAGGTCGCCCCCGGTCCCGGAGGCCAGCCGGTAGACCATGCCGAGCGTCGGCGCGGTCGCGCCGGGAAAGCCGCAGGCACGTTCGTGGTCGTGCTTGTCGAAGAGATACAGCGCAAACGCGAGGAACGCGTTGCGGCCCTGGCTCACCCAGAACTTCTGTTCGTCTGAGCCGTCCGGGTACAGCATCGCGCCGATCGCCATCACGTCCGATACGCGGAAGGCAGGGTCGTCCGAGACGTAGCCGAGCGGATTCCACCGGTGCGAGCGACGGTCCTCGGCATAAGGATTGAACAGGACGACCTCATGTCCCTGCTCGGCGCGCCAGCCCGACGTCAGGTCGAAGTTCTCCTGCTTGATGTCGAGCACGACGACCGAGTCGCCGTACTCGAGCAAGTTCGGGATCACGATGCCCACGCCCTTGCCCGAACGGGTCGGCGCGGCCAGCAGCGCGAACTGCTGGCCCGGAAGGCGCAGCAGTCGACCGTTGTGGCGTCCGACCACCAGGCTGGTGGGCCCTTCTTCGAAGAGCCGGTGACGCGCGAGATCCGACGCGCGCGCGAAGCGCGCATCGCCGTGCAGCGACTTGGCCGGGCGTCGCAGGGCGAGCGCGGCGACGCCCAGCAGCCCGAGCAGCGGCAGCCCGAAGCCGACGAGGCCCGCGGCGCGAATCTTCGACGCGTACGGACGCACCTGCGGGAGGTCGAGCGTGCGCAGGTAGTCGAGATAGACGTGCCAGTGCGCCGGTGCGCCGTGCAGGCCGAGGAAGACGAACGCGAGCCGGCCCGACAGCCAGAGCCCGGCCACCGCGGCGATCAGAAGCGAGAGAACCCCGAGGATCGGACGCATCGGGCGTTCCTCAGCGCGTACGCCGCGGCTGCGGCTGCGGCGGGGCGAGTTCCAGGAGGCGGCGGTCCAGCCAGTCGCGCGCGGCGTCGAAGCCCGCCTCTTCGCGCATGAGCGTCCCGGTGCCGTCCTCGACGACATAGCGACGATGCGGCGGGGCGTCGACGCGGTCGACCACGCGATAGGCGCCACGGACATAGAGCACGGAACTGTCGTGCATGCGGACCTCCCTTCCGCCGAGCGCGTCC
>NZ_BAAGAB020000097.1:0-7546 GCF_047159895.1 Lysobacter xanthus | reverse complement strand
AACTCCTGCAGCACCGCATCGCCCGCGGCGTGGCCGAAGTCGTCGTTGACGGCCTTGAAGTGGTCGATGTCGAGGATGGCCACGCACAGCGGCGTCACGTGCCGGCTCGACAGCGCGATGCCGTGCTCCAGCCTCGCCTTCATCGACCGTCGGTTCGGCAACCCGGTCAGTTCGTCGCCCGTGGCGAGGCGTTCGACGTCGGACAGCGCGCGCGAGAGCGCCTCGCGCTGGTCGCGAAGCTTCTGCCGCAGGCCCGACAGCCTCGCTGCGATCACCGCGAGCGCCGGCAGCACGACGATGAGCATCAGCACGTTGTTGACGTCGACCCGCAGCGGCGCGACATCGCCCTGGGCGGGCACCCACTGCGGATAGAGGGTGCGCAGCACGACCGCCGCCACGAGGCTCGACACCGCGAGCGCCGTGAGGAAGGCGATCTGCCGCCAGCGCAGGGTGAACGCGCCGAAGGCGAAGACCACCATGATCGGGAACAGCGCCGAGGTGCGCATGGGGCCGCAGATCAGGTAGCCCCAGTTCACCGCGAGCACGCCCATCGAGAGCTGCCAGACGGTGATCGACGGATCGCGGAAGCGCTCGGTCCAGCCGCTTCGAAGCGCGACGTAGCCCACGAGCAGCACGGCCGCGACGAAGGCCAGCCAGAGGGCGAGCGCCCCGGTGTTCATCCAGCCCTGACCCACGCCGGTCGTCAGCAGCGCTGCCGCGCCGACGTAGACGAGGCTCGCGATCAGCCACTGCGCGAGCCGCAGCCGGCGGCGACGGTCGGCGCTGGCCAGCAGGTCGAGGAGGCGGGACGCGAGGCGATGCACGGAGTCTCCAAAGGGGCCGCGCGATGCGCGTGGCTCGACCGCGTTATCGGCCGGGCCGCGCCGATTCCTCACGTGCCGCGCCCGAACCGTTCAGGTGACGGTCCGCATGTCGCTGCCGCACGCCCCGGTCCATCGCCGCAGCGGCCCAAAAGCGAACGGGACCCGAAGGTCCCGTCCGTCGTCACAGGGAAGCGAGGATCAGCGGCGGTCGGCTGCCGACGCATCGCGCGCCGCCCGGAACTCCGAATCCTGGCTCCAGTTGGGCCAGCGGTTCGACGACGCGAGATCGCGACCGAGCGTGTAGAGCATCTGCAGGTCGCGCGCCATGCCGGTGAAGGTCCAGCTGGCTTCCCACTGGTCCGCGGGCTGGTGGTAGCGCTCCTTCGTGTACATCGCCTGCTCCGCCTCGGCCGCCTCGACTCCGCCCTGCACCCAGTCGTTGCCGGAGCCGTACGAGATCGCCGGCACGCCGCGCTTGGCGAAGGGGAAGTGGTCGGAGCGGAAGAAGTGGCCGGCCTCCGGATGCGGATCCGGGCTGTACACCAGGCCCCACTTCTTCGCCGTGGCGGTCAGCTGGTCGAGCAGCTCGACCTTCGCGCTGCCCGACGTCGTGAAGTTCTTCGCGAGGCCGTGCGGGTCCAGCGCGTCCATGTTGATGACGCCCACCGTCTTGCCGATCGGATACAGCGGCTTCGACGCGTAGTACTCCGAGCCCAGCAGGCCCTTCTCCTCGGCGGTCACGGCGAGGAAGACGACGGAGCGATCGGTGCGCGGCGCCTTCGCGAACGCGCGGCCCAGCTCGAGCAGCGCGGCGATGCCGGTCGCGTTGTCGACCGCGCCGTTGTAGATGCGGTCGCCCTTCGCATCGGGCTGGCCGACGCCGAGGTGGTCCCAGTGGCCGCTGTAGATCACGGTCTCGTCGGGACGCTTCTTGCCGGGCAGCATGCCCGCGATGTTCTGCGAGGTGATCACCTGGCTGTCGACGGCGTAGTTCGCCGAGAAGGTGGTGCCTTCCAGCGCAACCGGTCGGAAATCACGCGACTGCGCCTGCTTCTTCAGCGCATCGAAGTCGAGGCCGGCGCGCTTGAACAGGTCGACCGCGACGTCGCGCTGGATCCAGCCTTCGAGCGCCGGATGCGAGGCCTTCGGGTCGTCGCGCACGACGTCGAACATGGTGTTGGTGTTCGAATTCTTGACGGTGGCCCAGCCGTACGACGCCGGCGCCGTCTCGTGCACGATCAGCAGGCCGGCGAGGCCCTGGCGTGCTGCTTCCTCGTACTTGTAGGTCCAGCGGCCGTAGTACGTCATGGCCTTGCCGCCGAAGTCACCGTGCCCGGTCTCGAAGTCCGGGTCGTTGATCAGCACGATGCCGACCTTGCCCTTCAGGTCCATGCCCTTGAAGTCGTCCCACGTGCGTTCCGGCGCCTTGACGCCGTAGCCGAGGAAGACCACGGGCGCGTCGGCGATGGTCACCGACTTCGCGCCGTTGAGCGCGGCGCGCACCGCCACCTGCTCGCCCTGCGACATCGGCAGCGCCGTGCCGCCGCGCTTGAAGGCGACGTCGGGCGTGCCGGTGATGTTCGCGCGCAGCAGCGGGACCGGCTGCGTCCACAGGCGCTTGCCGTCCTTGAGCTCGCCGCCCGGCTGCAGGCCCGCGGCCTTCATCTGGGCGACGACGTAGTCGATGGTCTTCTTCTCGCCCGCGGTCGCCGGACCGCGACCCTCGAACTCGTCGGAAGCCAGCGTGCGGACGATCGACGACAGGCGCTTCGCGCTGATGTCGGGCTTCGGGGCGGCGGACGCGGGCTGGAGCGCGAGGCCCAGCGACGCGGCGAGGACGGTGGTGGCGAGCAACCTGGACAAAGCGGACCTCTGCAGGAGAAGGACTACCGTTCGATGGTAGCAAGCGTCCCGGCGCGCCCCGCGTTGCACGGATGCAACGCGACGACGGGGCTGGCGGGACGCTCGCCGTTCAGTGGATCGGGCGCGGCGGCGGCGGCGGAAGCGCCTCGCCGGACTCGAGCGGCAGGCCGCTGCGCAGGCGGTCGGCATCGGAGGCGATCGCCCGGCTCGGGCTCAGGGCCGGAGGACGGGGCGCGGCTTCGCGGATAGGAGGAGACATCGGATACACCTCGGAACGTGGGCCGCGCAGTGTGGCGCCCGGGGGTCTCAGGGCCAGCGACGATACGGCCGCTAAGCTGAGCGGGCGGCGAGCGGCCGCAGGACCGCCGACCCATGGACCTCGCCCTCTTCGACTTCGACGGCACGATCACCACCCGCGAAACGCTGCCCGACTTCCTGGGTTTCGCGGTGTCGAAATGGCGCCATCGTGCGGGCTTCGCCGCTCTTTGGCCGCTGATCGCGCGTATCGCGCGGGCGTCGTCGACGGCCGCACGGTGCGGGCCGCGATCGCGCGGGTCGCGTTCACGGGCACGGACGCGGCGCCCGTCGACCGCCGTGGCCGACAGTTCGCGAAGACCGTCCTGCCGCCGCTGGTCCGTCCGCAGGCACTCGCGCGCATCGACTGGCACCGCGAGTGCGGCGACACGGTGGCCGTGGTCTCGGGCGGCTTCGACGTCTACCTGGCGCCGTGGGCGGCGGCGTACGGGCTCCCCGTGCTCGCTTCGTCGCTGGAACGCCGCGGCGGGCGCCTGACGGGTCGCTACGCCGGCGTGCAGTGCGTTCGCGAGGAGAAGGTGCGTCGCGTGCGCGCGGCCTACGACCTTTCGCGCTTCGAACGCGTCCATGCCTACGGGGATTCGATCGAGGACGAGGCGATGCTGGCAATGGCCGACATTGCCCACTTCCGGCGCATGCCGGCGCCGGGCGACGTCGCCGCGTCCGCGGGCGCCGGCGAACCGTCGGGTGCGTGAGCACCGGCGGCGATCCATCGCCGGGGACCGGACCGCGCGGCTGCCACGGCGGACACCGGGCGCCCGTATCGGGACCTATCGGGACGTCTTCGCCGGTGCCTTCTTAACCGGTGCCTTTTTCGCCGCGGCCTTCCTGGCGACGGCTTTTTTCGCCGTCGACTTCTTCGCGGCAGGCGCCTTCGTCGCCGACGTGGCCGTCCCCTTCGCCGCGGGCTTTTCCGACGCGGCCTTCCTCGCGGCAGTCTTCGTGGTCGCGGCGGCCTTCGTCGTAACACCCGGCTTCTTCGCCCCCGACGTCTTCGCCGCAGTCCCCGGTCGGGCGACCTTCGCGCCGCCCGTATCGAGTTCGATCCACGTCGGTGCGTGGTCGCTCGCGCCGGCCTGGCCGCGCACCCAGCGATCGACGCCGGCGTCGTGCAGCAGCGGCGCGAGGCTCGGGCTCAGCAGCAGGTGGTCGATGCGCAGGCCGGCGTCGCGCTCCCAGTGCTTCCGGAAGTAGTCCCAGAACGTGTAGATGCGGGCGTCGCCGTGCACGGCGCGGATCGAATCGGTCCAGCCCTGCTCCAGAAGTGCGAACCAGGCTTCGCGGCTCTCCGGCTGCAGCAGCGCGTCCTTCTTCCACGAGGCCGCGTTGTAGATGTCGATCTCGTCGGTCGGCACGACGTTGAAATCACCGCACAGCAGGGTCGGCGTGCCGTCGCGCAGCAGCTTCGCCGCGTGCTGCCGGAACTTCTCGAACCAGGCGAGCTTGTAGTCGAACTTCGGGCCGGGCCACGGATTGCCGTTCGGCAGGTAGAGGCAGCCGACGCGCAGGCCGTGCACGTCGGCTTCGAGATAGCGGCTCTGCGACGTATCGGGATCAGCGGGCAGGCCGCGCCGCCGCTCTTCGGGCTGCGCGCCGCGCGCAAGGATCGCGACCCCGTTCCACGACTTCTGTCCGTGCCAGATCGCGCCGTAGCCGAGCCGTTCGACGTCGGACTGCGGGAACGCCTCGTCGGGCGCCTTGAGTTCCTGCAGGCAGGCGATGTCGGGCGATTCGCGCTCGAGCCAGTCGAGCAGCGCGGGGAGGCGTGCGCGCACGCCGTTGATGTTGAACGTCGCGATCTTGAGCCGGGCCATGCGCCCGATGCTAGGCGCGGTGCGTGCAGGGCCAGTGAGGTCAGCCGAGCAGACGGCGCAGGAGCGCGAGGTACAGATCCGGCAGGCGTTCGAGGTCGGCGACCGACACGTGCTCGTCGACCTTGTGGATGCTCGCGTTCACCGGGCCGATCTCGACGCAGTGCGCGCCCAGCGGTGCGATGAAACGCGCATCGGACGTTCCGCCGCCGGTGCTCTCCTCCGGCGCGGCGCCGGCGAAACCCGCGAGCACCTCGCGACAGGCCGCGCGCAGTTCGCCGTCCGGCGTGTAGAACGGCTCGCCGCTGCGGTGCCAGTCGATCGCATAGTCGCCGCAGTGCTTCGCGAGGATCGCCTCGCACTCGGCTTCGAGCCGCGCGGCGTCCCAGTGCGGGTTGTAGCGCAGGTTGAACAGCACCTGCAGCTCCCCCGGGATCACGTTGTTGGCGCCGGTGCCGGCGAGGATGTTGCTGACCTGCAGGCTCGTCGGCGGAAACGTCTCGTAGCCCTCGTCCCAACGGCGGGCGGTGAGTTCGGCAAGCGCCGGCATCGCCTCGTGCACCGGATTGCGCGCCTTCTCCGGATACGCGACATGCCCCTGCACCCCGCGCACCGTCAGCGTCGCGGACAGGCTGCCGCGACGACCGACGCGCAGCAGGTCGCCCAGCACCGACTTCGACGACGGCTCGCCGGTGATGCACCAGTGGATGCGCTCGCCGCGCTGGCGAAACGCCTCGGCGACCTTGCGCACGCCGTCGATCGCCTGCCCTTCCTCGTCCGACGTCAGCAGCAGCGCGACGCGGCCGCGATGCGACGGCCGCTCGCGGGCGAAGCGCTCGAGCGCCACGACGAACGCCGCGACGCTGCCCTTCATGTCGGCCGCGCCACGCCCGTACAGCACGCCGTCGCGGATCTCCGGCACGAACGGGTCACTCGCCCACGACTCCACGGGCCCCGGCGGCACCACGTCCGTGTGCCCGAGCAGCACGAGGGTCGGCCCGCCCTCCTCGCCCACGTGCACCGCCCACAGGTTGTCGACGTCGCCGAAGCGCATCGACTCGCAGGCGAACCCCGCCGCTTCCAGCCGCGCGGCGATCAGCGCCTGGCAGCCCGCGTCGTCGGGCGTCAACGAGCGCTGCTCGATCAGCGCACGCGTGAGGTCGAGGACGTCGCTCATGCACCGACCCCGAAACGCTTTTTGAACCCGTTGTCGGAGAACCCCTGGCTGACGGTTCCGTCGTCCGTGACGACGACAGGCCGGCGCACCAGCTGCGGGTGCTCGCGCAGCAGGAGTTTCCATTCGGCGTCCGACGCGGCGGCCTTGCGCGCCGCAGGTAGCTCGCGCCACGTGGTCGACGACTTGTTCACCATCGCCTCCCAGCCACCCAGCGCGTCCTTCCAAGCGACGAGCATCTCCGGCGACGGCCGCTGGTCGCGGTAGTCGACGAACTCGTGCGCGACGTCGAAGCGCTTGAGCCAGTTGCGCGCCTTGCGGCACGTGTCGCAGTTCGCGAGGCCGTAGAGCGTCGTCACCATGTCAGTCCGCCAAGCCGCGCAGCAGGTCGTTGATCGAAGTCTTGCCGCGCGTCTTCTCGTCGACCTGCTTGACGATCACCGCGCAGTACAGCGAATGCGAGCCGTCCGCGGCGGGCAGCTGGCCCGACACCACGACGCTGCCCGGCGGCACGTAGCCATAGCTGACTTCGCCGGTCATGCGGTTGTAGATGCGCGTGCTCTGGCCGAGGAAGACGCCCATGCCGATCACCGAGTGGTGGCCGACGATCACGCCTTCGACCACTTCCGAACGCGCGCCGATGAAGCAGTGGTCCTCGATGATCGTCGGCGTCGCCTGCAGCGGCTCGAGCACGCCGCCGATGCCGGCGCCGCCGGACAGATGGCAGTGCTTGCCGATCTGCGCGCACGAACCCACCGTCGCCCACGTGTCGACCATGGTGCCCTCGCCCACGTAGGCCCCGATGTTGACGAAGCTCGGCATCAGCACGACGTCCTTGGCGATGTGGCAGCCGCGCCGCGCGATCGCGCCGGGCACCACGCGCACGCCCGACTTGCGGAACGCCGCCTCGTCGAACTCCTGGAAGCGCGCGGGCACCTTGTCCCAGAACGGCGCCGGCGCCCCGTCGATCACTTCCATGTCCTGCGTGCGGAAGTACAGCAGCACCGCCTTCTTCAGCCATTCGTTGACGACCCAGCCGCCCTTGCCGTCGGGCTCGGCCACGCGCAGCGCGCCGGACTCGATGCCGTCGATGACGAGGTTCACCGTCGGACGCGTCGAGCCTTCGATCTCGTCCACGGTGAGCATCGTGCGACGCTCCCAGGCGCTGTCGATCATGAACTTCAGCTCGTCGCGGCCCGGGCCCTTCGGGGCGGCCTTGCGACGTGGCGTCTTCTTGGCGGGGGTCTTGGCCGGCGGGCTCATGGGCAGTCTCCGTCGAGGCAGGCGAGCAGCGCATCGCGCAGCGCCTGCTGGTGGGTGTCGTCGAGGGGTTCGTCGACGCCGTTCGCGTCGACGCGGGTGATCTGGAAGACGTCTTCCGCGCGCTCGCCGAACGTGGCCACGCGCGCATCGTGCACGCGCAGGCCCTGCTCGCGCAGCACGAGCGCGACGTCCGCCAGCAATCCGGGGCGGTCGGTGCAGACGAGGCTGAAGACGGTGCGCGCGGCGTGCGGCGTTCGCCGGGCTGGTGATCGTGCTCGCGACGCAGCTGCTGTCGG
>NZ_BAAGAB020000096.1:0-7910 GCF_047159895.1 Lysobacter xanthus | reverse complement strand
TCGGAACGCGGTCGTCGACATACAGGAAGGGCTCCAACTCCGCGTGAACCGGCCGGTGGGCGCGAACGGGCCCCTCGGGCGCCTGCGCTAGACTCGCGGCAGGCGGGCGACAGCCCTTCATTCTCGCATTCCGTGGCCCGAATCGATTACGACGAAGACGACGACACCGCGGACGGCGGCGGCACCCCGCGCTGGCGCCGCCGACTGCTGACCGCCGCGCTGGTCGTCGTCGGACTCGCGCTGGGCTTCCTCATCCCGTACGTCACCTACCTCAACCACGAGGTCGGGCAGCGCTTCGGACAGCTGCGCTGGCAGCTGCCGACGCGCGTCTATGCGCGCCCGCTGGAGCTCGCGCCGGGCGTGGCGATGGACGGCGCCACGCTGCGTACCGAGCTCGCCGCCGCGGCGTACCGTGAGGGCGACGGCGCGCGCCCGGGCACGTTCGCGCAGGCCGGCGGGCGCTGGCGCGTGGCGAGCCGCGGCTTCCACGACGTCGACGGTGTGGTGCCCGCCAAGCGGGTGGAGGTCATCCTCTCCGGCGGCCGCGTGATGGGCGTCCGCGACCTCGACACGCGACGCCCGCTGCGCGTGCATCGGCTGGATCCGGCGCGCATCGCGACGCTCTACGGCCAGAAGCAGGAAGAGCGCCGGCTGGTGCGCATCAACGAGGTGCCGGACCTGCTGGTCACCGGCCTGCAGGCCGTCGAGGACCGCGACTTCAACCATCACCTCGGCATCGACATGTCGGGCATGGCGCGCGCCGTGCTGGTGAACCTGCGCACCGGCGATCGCCGGCAGGGCGCCAGCACGCTCACGCAGCAGCTCGCGCGCAGCGGCCTGCTCGGCATCGGCCAGGAGCAGACGTTCACCCGCAAGTTCAAGGA
Organism: Lysobacter xanthus; assembly: GCF_047159895.1. Classification (NCBI taxonomy): domain Bacteria; kingdom Pseudomonadati; phylum Pseudomonadota; class Gammaproteobacteria; order Lysobacterales; family Lysobacteraceae; genus Lysobacter; species Lysobacter xanthus. The sequence goes on along the minus strand of NZ_BAAGAB020000096.1, from coordinate 7,026 downwards.
GATCCTCTACGCGCTGCTGATCGAGGCGCGCTACGACAAGAGCGTGATCCTCGAGGCCTACTTCAACCAGGTCTACATCGGCCAGCACGGCTCGCAGGCGGTGCGCGGCGTGGCGGCCGGTTCGGAGTTCTGGTTCGGCCGCGACCTGAAGGACCTCACCACCGAGCAGATCGCCCTGCTGATCGGCATCGTGCGCGGGCCTTCGTACTACGACCCGCGCTCGCATGCCGAGCGCGCGCTCGAGCGTCGCAACTTCGTGCTGGACAAGATGCTCGAGACCGGGCTGATCGAGCAGGCCGAGCACGACCGAGCGCAGAAGGCGCCGCTGGGCGTGACCCCGAATCCGACCACGCTCGCCCCCAACCGTTTTCCCGCCTACGTCGACCTCGTGCGCCGCCAGCTGGCACGCGACTACCCGACCGAGGCGCTCGGCGGTGCCGGACTCAGCGTGATGACGGGCATGTCGCCGTCCGCGCAGGCCTATGCGGAAGGCGCGGTCACGCAGACGCTACGCAAGCTCGAGTCGCCGCGTCGACCGCCGCTCGAGGCGGGCCTCGTGGTGACCGACGTGCACCGCGGCGAAGTCGTCGCGGCCGTCGGCGCGCGCGAATTCACCGAGCACGGCTTCAATCGCGCGGTCGAGGCGCAGCGTCCGGTGGGCTCGCTGCTCAAGCCGTTCGTCTACCTGCTCGCGCTCGCGCAGCCGGACAAGTGGTCGCTCGCCAGCCGCGTCGAGGACGCGCCGATCACGGTGAAGATCCCCGGCAGCAAGTCGTGGTCGCCGGGCAATTCCGACGGACGCAGCCACGGCAGCGTCCGCATGGTGGATGCGCTCGCGCAGTCCATGAACCAGGCGACCGTGCGCGTGGGCATGCAGGTCGGGCCGCAGCGGCTCGCCGACCTCATCCGCACGCTGGCGGGCATCGAAGTCGAAGGCAACGTCAACCCGTCGCTGATCCTCGGCGCGATCGACGAAAGCCCGTACGCGATGACGCAGCTGTACCAGTTCCTCGCTTCCGGAGGCCGCATCCAGCCCCTGCGCGCGGTGCGCGGCGTGCTCGACGCGAACGGACGCGCGCTCAACCGCTACGACAAGCCGTCCGCGCCGCCGCAGCCAGGCGATGCGGTGGCCGCGCGCATCGTCACCTACGCATTGCAGCAGGTGGTCAACCGCGGCACGGCGCGCCAGCTCGTGGCGGACGGTCGCGGCAACCTGTCGCCGGCGGGCAAGACCGGCACGTCGAACGACGGCCGCGACAGCTGGTTCGCGGGCTACACCGGCGACCACCTCGCGGTGATCTGGGTGGGCAACGACCAGAACAAGACCACCGGCCTGTACGGCGCGACCGGCGCGATGCGCGTGTGGTCCTCGCTGTTCTCGCACCTGCCCAGCGCGCCGCTGGTGCTGCCGGACGACGGCGTCGACTGGCAGTGGGTGACCGGCGGCAGCACCACCGACCCCGGCTGTCCGGGCTCGGAGCGCTTCCCGTTCGTGCCCGGCTACGCGCCGGGTCGCGTGCCGTGCCCCTACGGCTCGCCCGCGCCCCTGCCCGAGGATGCCCCGGGTGAAACGCAGGAGGGCGGCGGGTTCTGGAACACGCTCTTCGGTGGCGATCGCCCCGCCGAGCCCGATCCCGCCAAGCGCGTGCCGCCGCCGGCTCCCGTCGAGGGCGGCCAGTGACGCGTGCGCTGGTCGTGGCGTCGCTCGCCGCGGTCCTGGCCGGCTGCGCGACGACGACAACGCCGCCTTCCGCGCCGGCGCCCGCGTTCGACGCCGCCGCGGCGGTCGCCTCGGTGCGTGCGGCCGGTGCCGCGGTGGCGACCGAGGTCGACGTGCAGCCGCTGCAGGACCCGCTCGTCGCGGACCTCCGCGAACTGGCCCGCAGCGAGGAACGCGCCGGTCGTCTCGACGCCGCGGCCGTCGCCCTCGACCGCGCGCTGACCGAGCGTGCCGACGACCCCGCGCTTCTGCAGGAACGCGCGGAACTCGCGCTGCTGCAGCGGCGCGCCGATGCCGCGGCGGACCTGGCCACCCGTGCCCACACGCTCGGCCCGAAGGTCGGACCGCTGTGCCGTCGCGCACTGGAGACGCTGGTGCAGGTGGAGCGCATCCGCGCCGCGTCCGGGGATGCCGCGGCGTCGGCGCGCGCGACGCAGCACGCCGCGGCACGCGACGCCTGCACCGTCAAGCCGCCGCCGCGCTACTGAAATGAGCACGTCCCGCCTGGCCGACGCCAGCCGCGCGGCGCTTGCCGACGGCGGGGCGCTGTCGACCGCGCTCGACGGCTTCCGTGCGCGGCCGGCGCAGCAGGACCTCTCCGCCGCGATCGCCGAGGCGTTCGATACCCGCGGCACGCTGCTCGCCGAGGCCGGCACCGGCACCGGCAAGACGTTCGCCTACCTCGTGCCGGCGCTGCTGTCGGGTCGCAAGACGATCGTCTCGACCGGCACGCGCGCACTGCAGGACCAGCTCTACCACCGCGACCTTCCGCGCGTGCGGCAGGCGCTCGGCGTCGGCCTCAAGACCGCGCTCCTGAAGGGCCGCTCGAACTACCTCTGCCACTACCGCATGCGGCAGGCGCAGGGCGAGCCACGCTTCACCAGCCGCGACCAGGTCGCGCAGTTCCAGCGCATCGTCGCGTGGTCGGGCCGCACCCGCATGGGCGACCTTGCCGAGCTCGAGGACCTGCCCGAGGACTCGCCGCTGCATGCACTGGTGACCAGCACCGCGGAGAACTGCCTCGGCTCCGAATGCCCCTTTTTCTCGGACTGCTTCGTCGTCTCGGCGCGCCAGCGCGCGCAGGCCGCGGACGTGGTCGTCGTCAACCATCACCTGCTGCTCGCCGACCTCGCCCTCAAGCAGGAGGGCTTCGGCGAAATCCTGCCCGGGGCCGAAGCCTTCGTGATCGACGAGGCGCACCAGCTGCCCGAACTCGCCGCGCAGTTCTTCGGCGAATCGCTGAGCGCGCGCCCGCTCGTGGAGCTCGCGCGCGATGCGGTGCTCGAATGCCGGCAGGTGCCGTCGTCGCTCGCCACCGTGCAGGCGCCCGCGCTGGACGTCGAGCAGCGCGTCCGTCTGCTGCGCAATGCGATGGACGAGCTGCCCGTGCGCGGCACGCGTCGCCGGGCGCAGGAGGAGCCCGCCGTCGAGGCCGCCTTCGATGCGCTCGACGACGCGCTCGCCGCCTTGTGCGAGGCCCTGCAGCCGCTCGCGCCTGCCTCACCCGGTTTCGACAGCTGCCTGGCGCGCGCCAACGAATTCCGCGCGCGCCTGTCGCGCTGGCGCAACGAGGCCGACCACGACGCGGTGGTGGAGATCGAGAACGACGACGTCGACGCCGACGATGCCGCGCTGCCCGCGAAGCGACGCAACGACGGCGCGGTGTTGTGGTACGAGCTGACCGCGCGCGGTTTCCGACTCTCGCGCACGCCGCTCGACGTCGCCGCGCCGCTGGCGCAGCACCGTGCGCGCACGCAGGCGGCCTGGGTGTTCACCTCGGCGACGCTCGCCGTGGGCGGCCGCTTCGAACATTTCTCCATCAAGCTCGGCCTCTGGCAGCCGCGCACCATGCTCGCGCCTAGCCCCTTCGACTGGAGCACGCAGGCGCTGTGCTACGTGCCGCCGCAGCTGCCGGAGCCCGCGTCGCGCGACTACACCGCCGCGGTCGTCGAAGCGGTGCGCCCCGTGCTGGAAGCCTCCGGCGGCCGCGCCTTCCTGTTGTTCGCCTCGCATCGCGCACTTCGCGAAACCGCCGAGCTGCTGCGCGGCGGCCCGTGGCCGTTGTTCGTGCAGGGCGAGGCGCCGCGCTCGGTGCTGCTGGAGCGCTTCCGCGCCTCGGGCAACGGCGTGCTGCTCGGCGCCGCGAGCTTCCGCGAGGGCGTCGACGTCGCCGGCGATGCGTTGAGCGTGGTGGTCATCGACAAGCTGCCCTTCGCGGCGCCGGACGACCCGGTGTTCGAGGCGAGGCTCGATGCGATCCGCCGCAACGGCGGCAATCCGTTCCGCGACGAGCAACTGCCGCAGGCGGTGATCGCGCTCAAGCAGGGGGTCGGCCGCCTGATCCGCACCGAGACCGACCGCGGCGTGCTGGTCCTGTGCGACCCGCGGCTGGTGACCAAGCAGTACGGCGGCGTCTTCTTCAATTCGATGCCGCCGTTTCCGAAGACCCGCAACGTCGAGCACGTGCGCGAGTTCTTCGGCCGCGGCGTCGATGCCGATGGGGTCGCCCCGCAGCGTGCGCTGCTCGGGGCGGGCTGAAGCTGCGACCATAGGCGCATGAAGCTCCTCGCCTTCGAAACCGCCACCGAAGCCTGCTCCGTCGCCCTCAGCGTGGACGGCGAGATCGTCGAACGCTTTGACGTCGCGCCGCGGCGGCATGCCGAACTCGCCTTGCCGTGGGCGGACGCGCTGCTCGCGGACGCCGGCCTCGCGCGCGCCGAGATCGATGCGGTCGCGGTGGGTCGCGGTCCTGGCGCGTTCACCGGCGTGCGCCTCGCGATCGCGATCGCGCAGGGCGTGGCACTCGGCCTCGACCGTCCGCTCGTGCCCGTCTCCACGCTCGCCGCGCTCGCGCTCCCGGCGGCCCTCGCTCGGCCCGGCGCGCCGGTGCTCGCCGCGATCGATGCGCGTATGGGCGAGCTGTACGTCGCCGGATACCGCTGGACGGGCGAACGCCTGCATGCGGTACTCGACGAACGACTCCTCGCCGCCCCGCAGGTCGTGCTCGACGGCGACGGCTGGTCCGGCGTCGGCACGGGTTTCGCGGCAGGCGAGGGTGCGCTCGCGGTCGGGCTCGCGACGTCGCTGGCGGACGTCGACGCCGCGGCGCTGCCGCACGCGGCCGACGTCGCGCGGCTCGGCGTGCTCGCATTCGCCGAGGGCGCCGCCATCGCGCCGGAACGCGTCGAACCGGCGTACCTGCGCAACGACGTCGCGCTGACGCTCGTGCAGCAGCAGGCGTTGCGGGACTCGCGCCGGTGAGGTTGCTGCGGCGGCTGGCGGCGCTGGCGCTGCTGCTGTCCTGCAGCGCGCTCGCGCATGCCGATGACGCCGTCTGGCAGGGCACGATCGGCACGGCGTCGGTGGTCGTCGAACTGCCGGTCGACGACGACACCGTCTACGGCCGCTACTTCTACACGCGCCATCGCCGCGACATCCCGATCGAAGGGCGGCGCGAGGCGGGCGTGCTGCACCTGAAGGAGGACTCGGGCGACTGGACGCTGCACGCGGCCGACGCCGGCGCGCTCGCGGGCGAATGGACCGGCCGCGACGGTCGCCGCCTGCCCGTGCATCTCACGCATGCGCGCACGCCCCCCGATCCCGATCGTGCCGCGCTGGCCGCGCACGACCTGTACGCCGCGTGGCGCATCGACACACTCCGCCTGCGTCCCGCACGACTGCAGACGGTGGGCGCGTACCGGTTGCAGTGGTACGACGAACCGACGACCGACGTCGAACTGTTCCAGGTCGTCGGCGGTTACGGCCCAGCCGAGCGTGCGCGCCTCAATCGCCTGCTGCGCGACCGCCACTGGAGCCTCGTCGCCAGCGCAGCCGAGTGCCGGTCGATGGACGGCGGCGAGTACGACACGACCACGACGCTGCGCCGCATCGCCCCCGAGATCCTCAGCGTCAGCCTGTTCGCGAGCTGGTCGTGCGGCGGCGCGCATCCGGACTTCGGCGACGATCCGCTCAACGTCGATCCGCGTACCGGCCGGGTGCTGGACCTGGAGGACGTGCTGTGGCTCGGCACCGGCACGCCGCCGCGGATGGACGGGGCGACGCAGCAGGCGTTCTTCGACTACCGCGACGCGGTCCTCGCCCCGTGGCTCGCCCGGGCGATGGCGCGGCACCATCCCGCCGAAATGCGCCGCCAGGAAGACGATGCGGACGGCTGCGCCTACGCGGATGCGGAGCTGTGGAAGTTCCCGTCGTGGTACGCGACCGATGCCGGCCTCTACGTCGGCCCGTCGTTTCCGCGCGTGGTACGCAGCTGCGAATACCCGGAGTGGTCCGTGCTGCCGTGGCGCGAGGTGCGCGCCCATCCCGGCGCGGTGCGCATCGCGCCGCGCTAGTCGTCGACCATCGAGCCTTCGGGACGGAACCACCACGTGCGGGTGACGTGGAGGATGTCCGGGTCTTCCTGCGTCTTCGGCAGCGGCGGATAGGGCTCGGCCATCCGTGCGATGCGCAGCGCCGCCTGGTCCAGGGTGGCGACGCCGCTGGACTGCACGATGTCGGCGCGCTCGACGGTGCCGTTCCGGCGGATCGCGATCGTGATCACCACCATGCCCGACAGCCGGCGACGACGTGCCTCGTCGGGATAGTTGAGGTTGCCCACGCGCTCGACGCGGTCGACCCAGCCACGCAGGTAGGTCGCCCAGGCGTATTCCTGCGTGCTCGCCGAGACGAACTTGCGCTTGGGTCGCTTGGCGTAACGCTCGGAGCGCAGGTGGATCTCCGCGGCGAGACGCGCCATGCGGGCGTCGCGCTCGATCTTCTCCGGGCCGGGCGGCGCGGGTGTTTCGGTGGGCGTCGGCGCGACCTGCGGAGTCGGGTCCGTCGCCGGCCCGCGCGTGCTGCTGACGATGCGCGCCTGCGGGGGTGGCGTCGGCGCGGGCGACTGCGCGCGCAGTTCGCGCGGCGCGACGCCAGCCTCGACCTGCGGCGCCGTACCGCTCTGCGGCTCGCGCGGCCGCGAGGTCTTCTCGTGCTCGCCGCCGCCCTGGTTGTTGGCCTGCGCGAGGAAATCCGCCTGCTTGGGCGTCAGCGCGCTCTGCGTCTCGCTGAAGATGACGTCGAGCGTGGGCACTACGGGCGCGGCCCGCTCCGGCGCGAAGCCCACGGCGAGGATCACGAAGAGGTGCAGCGCCAGCGACACGGCGAGCGTGATGCCCAGTCGTCGCGATTCGATCGCCACCGCGTCCCGCCCGGGCACCGCCACGCTCATCGGCCGAAGTGGAAGGCCTACTTCGACGGCGTGAAAGGCGGCTCGACCGCCGAGGTGCCGCATTCGGCCGTCATCGACT
>NZ_BAAGAB020000095.1:0-8060 GCF_047159895.1 Lysobacter xanthus | reverse complement strand
TCCCTGGGCCCGAGAGCGGGCGCTTGAGCCGTCCAGTAGCAGTCGTAGGCTGCATTCTGTTGTTTGAGCGGCCCCACGAGAGGACGCGAACGAGAACTCCCGACGCCCGGTACCGCGAGAAGAAGAACCAGTGCTGCAACCGCTACTACTCTCACGTCAGCCCCCTAACACCTGAGTTAAGCCGCGCCGCGAAGTGGCGTCGGCTTGGACGAATTGTTAGGCAGCAACCCGGACAAGCTGGCTTACCACCTGCAGAACATTGCGATCGCTGAGGCCGTTGCTGTATCCAGAATCCCACACCTCTTCGGCCCAGCGCTGGTAGCCGAAGTATTGCTCAGCTCCGGCGGCAGCATCAGCCATGCTGTCCACTGCCGACCGAATCAGCGCGACATTAGGCGTGTAGAGCGGCTCCCTGACGGCGAGCATTAACGCTTGGCGGACTTCGTGCCCTACGGGACGCTAGACCCGCACGAAAACGTCAGGCGGCACTTCCTGCTTCCAAACGGTGTTCCAGTCCGGGACCCAGACCTCGGTACCGGAGAACTGCACGCCTGGTTCCGAGGCGTATTTCTCCGTCCATTTTTCGTTGTTCTTTGCGTTCCAAACCATGCGGCCGAAGGGTAGCGAGCCGGAGGTACCGGGCAGGAACTGGCTCGACCGTATAGCCGCGTTGCCAGGTGACAGTGCGATCACCGGGTCCAATGCCGCAAAGAAGTGTTTCCAGCACAACCATCTATAGATAGCCGGCTCTGGCGACGTCCAAGTAAGGACGTGAAGAGCATATCGAGCGCGGGGCCACTGCATTGTGCTGCCTAACACCTGAGTTAAGCCGCGCCGCGAAGCGGCGTCGGCTTGGACGAATTGTTAGCTGCCGTACTTGAATGCAGCAAATTCGACTTACGGCTGCGAGAGCTTCCGCATAAGTGGAGCCGCATCTGAGACCTCCCAGTCCGCGGCAATCTTGTCTCCCCGAATCTCCAGGAAGACCGCTACTGGTAGGTCCATTGTCCGGCCGGTTGGCTTTTCACCGGCGAAGCTGCCGCTGTGCGTCCCGTGCCCGGCGATTAGGACTGCTACCCGATTGCCTTCCACAATCATTTGGACCGGAGTGTTCGTCCAGTCCGGCGAAGCGGCATGAGCGGTCTGATTTCCCTTCCGAAAGGCTTCCCACGTACGTTCACTAAAACCCGTTGCCGTAACTACATGGTGCCTGTAGTCAGCAGTGACCATCTCATCAAGCGCGGCCCAGTCTTGCCGGTTTAGGGCGTCCAGAAAACGAGTGGCAACCGCCCTTGTGGCTTCAGTTGGCGTAGCGACGCTGCGGGATGGGCCGCTCGCACACGCAGATGCCCCGACTATTGCCGTAAGTAGCGCGAGGTGCAGAAATGCTTTCACTGACGGTCCTCGAAGTTATGGGTTTAGGCAGCTAACACCTGAGTTAAGCCGCGCCGCGAAGCGGCGTCGGCTTGGACGAATTGTTAGGCCACGCTGCCGTACAGCCACGGCGGCTAAGCCCAAGGATGGAGCGTGCAGATTACCGACAAGTGCGCGAATTTGCCGACGGCGATGCCGACCAATAACGCCGGAGGTGGCAGGAGTAGAGGGAGGAGTTCCTGCCGGCTGCGGAACGCTCCCGACACCGAGAGCCGATAGGCGACCGCAGTGCACGACGCAAGAATCAGGAGACACGCGACAAGCGACGGCGTGTGCACAAAGACGAGAAACCCGACCCGCATTGCAGCGGACACCGCGCCGGCAATGAAGCCATTACACGCAACGATGTCGTATCCCCAGACGGCGAAAATGGTGGTGCCGAAGCCCGCGAGCAAAACCAGGTGGCCGTGGGATGGTGGTAGGCGAGGTTCCGGCTCGAACGGCGGTGGGTTCGGGCTAGCGTGGTGTTCCATAGCGTGGCCTAACACCTGAGTTAAGCCGCGCCACGAAGTGGCGTCGGCTTGGACGAATTGTTAGGGCTCACCGGATGAACTCTGCGACCACTGCCGGCGACAGGAGTCGCTTGATGATCCACCCGAACAGCACCGAGAAGCCGACTGCGAAAAGAACGCTAACCGCTGCCACGGCAATGAAGAAGGGCCCCATATCCGGCCCACCTTGGCCCGCCGCCGCCGAAAACTGCTCCCGCATGGACGAGAACATGGAGAACTGAAGGGCGAGGCCTCCAACCTGCCAAAGAATCGCGAGCGAGAGGAGGCCGATGAAGCTCAGGCGGGCCCAATTGCGGCGCCTCAGCAGGCCGATGGAGCTGGCCAGCATGAAGGCAGAGATCAGCAAGAACGCTAGGAAGAACCATTGAAAGTGGGTGGCCATAAACGCAGCAAAGGGCGGAGCCCCCGGCGGCGGCGCCTGCATGGCTTGGGACACTTCGGGGCTGCGAAACACGGTTTGAACCATGATGTTTTGCAGAATGGAAATCACAGTGCCGAAGCCCGAGAGGGCAATGAAGATCCAGGCGACGACGGTGACGAACGTGGATTGCTTTCGATCTTCAGACACGGCATTTCCCCTGATAGTTTGCAGTGAGCCCTAACACCTGAGTTAAGCCGCGCCGCGAAGCGGCGTCGGCTTGGACGAATTGTTAGGGCTCATGGCGTGTAACCCCAAATGAACCGGAGAGCGGCCCACGCGGCTGCAACCAGTATGGCGGGGCAGAGCCAGCCGAAGCGCTGTGCGATGACGGTAGTGCTGTGCTTAGCCGACGCTGGCGGCGGAGAGACGAGCTGTTCGCTCGATTTGGCCCACCCCACATTTGCGGCCCACCCCGAGAGGATCGCGACTGCGGCGGCCACCGCCGCAGGCAGATGCAAGCGGAGGAAAAGCAGAAGAAAAAGCAAAATAGGTGCCAAGATCGCCGCTGCTAAAACCACGTGTGCGTTGTTCTTAGTCATGAGCCCTAACACCTGAGTTAAGCCGCGCCGCGAAGCGGCGTCGGCTTGAACGAATTGTTAGAGCCCACACGACCTTACCGGCAAGCCCCAACTCCACAGTGCGGAGAATGCCACGGCCGGGGGACTGGCAAGGTGGCTGGGCGCGAGCCGAGTGGACTCGGAGCGCGTGCACTTTCGAGCGCCGCTCGAGGTCAGCGGGTACCGATAAGGACGCCGGGCCGAGCGGGCGATCCGAGGCGCCGCCTGGCGGAGCTTGGGACAGCCCGGTGCGAGGAAACCACTACGACTTCTTTCTGCAGTCGGTGGTGGGCGCTAACACCTGAGTTAAGCCGCGCCGCGAAGCGGCGTCGGCTTGGACGAATTGTTAGGCGCCGCCCGAAAAGCGTTGGGCACTGCCGCACCTACAGCCGCAGCGACAAGGAGGCCGGCCAGCCACGCATGGCTGAGCGCGAAAGACGGTAGCACTAGCCAGAATGCAGTAGCGACGCCGCTGGAGCCAACCGCACCAGCCAGCGAAGCAGCAGTCCACCCTCGGTTGAGAGGGCGACGGCTGACGACTGCTAAAAAAGCTAGCGAGCACACTAGCGCTGCTGCGCCGAAGAACAGGTACAGGCCAGCGTAGGCGCCAAGTGGCTCGGGGTCATTTGCGACAAGAATTGGCACAAGGAGTTGGGAGGCCACAAAAAAAGGCGCTGCAATTGCGAGAATCTTCATGCGATGCCTAACACCTGAGTTAAGCCGCGCCGCGAAGCGGCGTCGGCTTGGACGAATTGTTAGGCCGCAAGCCCCTTCGCCAGACTGCATAGAAGACCAGGGCGCCGACAAGCCCGTGCAGAGAAAAGTACGCGACTCCCTCCCAGTAACCGAGCCAGGCATAGCGCGTCGGAGCACCGTTGACGTAGGTTTCTACGTACTTCCCGTGCCAATTTTGACCGGCTGACAGACCTTCAAGCGGTCTCGGCCAAGACAGAGCGGCCGGCAGGCCACCTAGTAAAACACCTGCGATGCCGAGCGACAGCCAGCTGACGCGACTAAAGCGGCGGAGCACGAAGAAGAGCGGGACTCCAAACAGCAACACCATGGCCGCCGCGACTGCAACGACGGCGACAAGCACGAAGCCGAGACCGTACAGCGGGCTGGGCGACGCGATGTAGTCGGGTGCAAGCCGCGCAATGAACACAAGCGGCTGGACGAGCACTGCTGCCAGCGCCGCAATCCAGATTCTTGTAGAGCTCACGGGCGCCTCTGAATTTCCCATGCGGCCTAACACCTGAGTTAAGCCGCGCCGCGAAGCGGCGTCGGCTTGGACGAATTGTTAGCGGGCGACCGCACGGGCCGGCAGGCAAACAGGACCACGAGCAGCGAGCCGACCGCAAATAGGGCGCGCAGGCTCCAGTCCGCGTCGCTTTCGGCCGCGGCTAGCGCAGCGGGCGCCAGCCACAGAAGCGCGAGAAGAAGAGCGTTACCGCGCGCCAAGCGTGCAATGAGCCACTGGGTTGGCAGCAAATAGAAAAGTGCAAACGCTGCAGCCGGCAGATATATCCACGGCAGGGCCCGCGGCAAGTCTGAGAACTGGTGCATGGCGCAGCTGCGGTCAGCGGACCGGAACAGGGCGACATAGCTCGTGACCGATAGCGCAGCCAACGGTGCGGAAATTGCAGTTGCCAGAAGGGTTCGTCCCGTGGGCGACATTCGCATTGTTCCTTCCTGAGCCCGCTAACACCTGAGTTAAGCCGCGCCGCGAAGCGGCGTCGGCTTGGACGAATTGTTAGGCCTGCGCTGCACGATGTACCAGGCCCGGCCTTCGTGGGACGCAGTACCGACCATGTGGGATGGCGGCACGGCGCCAGCAACCTCTTCAGGCACCAGTTGACCCCAGACTACGTTAGGGAATGACACCGGGAAGGGCGAGCCGTTGGGGTTCTCTGAGTGGGCATATATGCCAGTGTTCGCCGTGTCTTGGCTCAGATCCGCCCAGACCTGTACCGGCTCGGTCCGCGCAGCGAGGCGACGTTCCAGGTACTGGAGCACCCGGACGGCAGCCGCGTTCACCATGAGGCGGTTCTCGGAGCACGAGTTACCTCGGCCGTACCAATCGAGATGTGTGTGCCAAAGATCGAACCAACTGGCTGGGTCAAGGCGATCGACGGAGCGCAGCGCCTTCGCTTCAGCGCGAGCCCAGTATCTCTCCATCCTCTTGCGGCGACGCCGATCCATCAAAGCGGGCCTAACACCTGAGTTAAGCCGCGCCGCGAAGCGGCGTCGGCTTGGACGAATTGTTAGGCCTCATGCTCGCTCAACTCGTACGCCTCTCGGGACCACGGTGCGCCCACCGACTCGCGGCACGCGAACCAGCCCGACGGCATTTCGGCGAGCTCCGCTAATGTGGGGTCGCGATCAACGGCGCCGCCCAAGCTCACGGTTACGCATTCATCTTCATCCGACAGCTCACCGTGCAGGAATTGCCACTCACCTTCGTGATCGTGCACGACAACGAGCACCGGCGCATTAGCCAAGGCGACTTTCGACGAGGTGAATGCAGCTGCGTTTACAGGGTCGGTAAATGGCCAAGGATGCTGCACTGGTGTCTCCGTGTGCGACTGATCGTGAATCATGAGGCCTAACACCGGAGTTGACCCGCGCCGCGAAGCGGCGTCGGGTTGAACGACTAGTTAGCGCCCGCCCGGATTGGGACAAGCGCCGCGAAAGACTTACGGCCCCGAGGATGCCACGGCCAGCCGGAACGGGAGCAGCCCGTGAGGCCGGCGCCGACGAGCGCGACAGTGGACGGCTAGCCGGGCCGCGCTGCGCAAGCAGGGCGGCAGACCGTTTCAGCGACGGCAGAGCGAGTGCGACAACCGCCGAGATGCCGCCGGGCAGGGTGCCGCGCTGCAGAAAGCTTGGCTGTGCGTTTCACCCAGCGCGGCACGCTGCGTGGAGCCGGCGAACTCTCCGGGCACGCGCGACGGTGCACGACAACTCGCTTGCGACGGCGCGGCACGTGGCGCCCAGCGCTGAGGCGCCGGAACCAAGCGCCGAAAACCTACGCCCTCACTGCGGGCGCTAACACCTGAGTTAAGCCGCGCCGCGAAGCGGCGTCGGCTTGGACGAATTGTTAGACCCCTGGCGCGAGAATACTCACGGTCCCGCTCTCCGTTCGCGTAACCGCGCCGTCTTGCTCGACCTTAATGGTGTAAGTGGCGCTCTTTCCGTCGGCGGAGATCGTGATTGAGGCACCTGCGGCAGTCGTATGCCCCATTCCTTCGGATTTGCCTTCGAGATATGTCTCCTGGCCGGCAGCCGCTTCTTCGGACAGCGAATCGATGACTTGGCCGGCGCGCGAATCGATGAGCAGCGCGGTTGCTTTATACAGCCCAGGCTTCGATCCAGGAGCGACGGAAACGATGATGCCGGGCTTGGCACCGATCCATCTTTCAGGGCTCACTGGAGCGGGTGCAGTCGCGTGGGCGAGCGAAACACTTAGAAGCAACATCGCGGCAAGAACTTTCATGGGACTTCCTTGTTGTGGGTAAAGGGGTCTAACACCTGAGTTAAGCCGCGCCGCGAAGCGGCGTCGGCTTGGACGAATTGTTAGAGCCCACACGACCTTGCGGGCGGGTTCTAACTGCATGGTGCGGAGAATGCCACGGCCAGCGACCGCGAGATGGCAGGGCGCCGATTCTGAGCGGAGCGGGCGCGGTCGGGCCGGTGCGCCTCCCCATGCGGAAAGGCTTGCGATAAGGATGCGGGGCCGTGCGGCGCTTGGCAGAGGCGGGTGGGAGCACGAGAGTGCTACCGCAGCGACTGACCACTACGGCTCTCATTGATAGCCGGTGGTGGGCGCTAACACCTGAGTTAAGCCGCGCCGCGAAGCGGCGTCGGCTTGGACGAATTGTTAGCGCCCAGCCGGACGTTTCTCAATGACCGCGCCGATCTCCACACGCCGATTCCTCGGGCTGGAACCATTCTCAAGCGGCCTGGCAGTGCCAAAGCTGTCGACCTGGAGCCGCTCCGGTGCGACGCCTTCGCGCACGAGCCAAGTGCGAACGGCCTCCGCCCGGGCACGAGCGAGGTCGCGGCAGCGAGAGCCGGTGCACTCGCCATCATCGGCGAAGCCCCAAACGTGTGCTTTTAGGGTCGGGTACTTGAGTAGGGCATCGCGGTCAGCGTAGAGGGCCGCCTGAGCTTCGGCGCCATCCAGTGCCCGAACAAGCTGAGCGTCTGCTCCGGACTGACCCAATTTGAATCGGATTTGCGGAGCTGGCTCGTGCGCGCTAGCAAAGATCGGTGCTGCCGCCAGCACGGCCGCTAGGAAGTTCCTCCCAAATCGCATATGACCTCCTATGGGCGCTAACACCTGAGTTAAGCCGCGCCGCGAAGCGGCGTCGGCTTGGACGAATTGTTAGGTGTCATGCCGGTCCGGCAGCAGCGCCGAAAACAGCACCACGACCCCCATCAGGATTAAGAGGATACCTGTCGGCACCCCGCCCCAAGTCTCGCATGCCCATGTCATGAGCCGACCAAGCAATTTGTGGCTCTTGCCGCACTCGTCTGGTGAGGCAAGCTGCGAACCCCCGAGCCAAATGCACGCCCCTCCGCCTGCTAGCGCAGCAACCACGCCTTGCCACCCATGCTTTGCTGCTTTTTCTGTTTCAGCGGCCGGAATCTCGCCCATGACACCTAACACCTGAGTTAAGCCGCGCCGCGAAGCGGCGTCGGCTTGGACGAATTGTTAGGCCAAGCTTGAACTCGCGCGACGCAGCGGGCAAGCCGGCGCGGTGCTGTTTCCGGAGCGGGAGCCGCAGTCTGGGGCGGGGAGGGCCGGCGGCCGGGGTTTGCGGATGCACCCGAAGTCCTGAGCGCCGCCAACCACCGACGCCAAGACTGGCCGGAGGTCGCAACGACGAGCGCGATGTTCAGCGTCGGACGCGGTGAAGGTCGAGCGCAGGAATCGGGTCGGCCGTGCGGCGGCGCAGGCGCTTGGGCCGCCAACGCGAGCTTTGGCTGTGCCGCGAGGAGCGGCGGCGAAACGATGGCGGTGACGCGCGATGAAGCCGCTAGCCCAACCGACCGAGGCCTAACACCTGAGTTAAGCCGCGCCGCGAAGCGGCGTCGGCTTGGACGAATTGTTAGAGCCCACACGACCTTGCCATG
>NZ_BAAGAB020000094.1:0-8103 GCF_047159895.1 Lysobacter xanthus | reverse complement strand
GGCGCATGGTGGACCTCGCGGTCGGACTCGACGGCGCGAGGCTAGGCGTCGACAGCCAGTTCTCGGAGAACAGCACCGAGAACCAGCCGGTGGTCTTCTCGGGCGCGCGCCCCACGAAGATCGACACCGGCACCAGCTGCACGTCGAGCGACGGATCGGCGCGGTGCGCCTCGATCAGCCGGGCGAGCGATTCGGAATGCGACTTGCCGTTCGGCGCGCTGGGGCGCTCGATCACGCCCGGGATGTTCGGCAGCGGCGCGAGCGGGCCGACATTGCGGCGCGAGAGCGCCACGTAGGCGCGGCCGCGGCCGGTCGGATCGCCCGGCAGGGGGTTGAGCGGCGACGGCAGGCCGGCCTCGCGACAGGCGCGCTCGAGGATCAACGCGTTCGAGAGCCCGTAGTCCTCGAGCACGTAGCAGACGGGGCGACCGTTCCAGTCCGGCACGTGCTCGGCGGGCGCCACCGGCTCGATCTTGAGCGCGACCCACGGCGCCATGATCCGGCCGAGCACGCGCGCCCAGAACGGGCGGGCGGCCGCCGGGGCCGCGCGCGACGGACGCGGCGGTGGCGGCGGGTCGAGCAGGGCGTCCGCGTGCGCGACGCCGGGCATCGGCAGGTCGCGCTGGTCCGGATCGAGCGGACGCGGCGTCGCGTCGGCCACGGCGCCGGGATCGGCCGTCTCGTCGGCGTCGGTCGGGGTCGCGGCCGGCGACGCATCCCCGGGCGGGGGCGTCGGCGCGTCCGGGAACGGCAGGGGTGTCTGCTGGGCCATCGCCGGCATTATGCCGAAGCGGCTTCGAACGGCTCCGCGCACCGCCGTGCGCCCGGGCGGACGCAAAGAAAAAAGGAGGCCGCGAGGCCTCCTCCAAAGCCGGCCGGGGCCGGTGGACAACTAACGAGTGGACAGCGCCGGACGAGCCGGACACGCGCAGCTTAATAAAACGTTATTCCTAAAGCAACGCCGGCGATTAGCACGCCAAGTCATTGATTTTTCGTCCGCACCCGTCCACTGAGCGAAACGTCAAAAATCGATTACAGCGGCCAAAATACCGAACTCGAAATCCACAAAGTGTGACAATCAGCGCTTTTTACTCTGGACAGGCGTCACGCCCCGCCGTATACAGCTCTCCGCCGCCCGATCGACGCGGCACGGCCGGCGCCAGGAGGGCACGGTCGAACCTCCTGGGGAGTTCACATGAAGAGCCGTACCACGCGTGCCGCCCGCTCGGGCCTGGCACGCTCGCTGCTGTCCTGCGCCGTCGCCGCCACTCTTGCCGTCGGCCTCGTGCCCGCCGCGTCGGCCCAGCAGGCCGATCCCGGCCGCACCGGCGACCCGTCGAGCTGGATCACCACCGAATTCAAGGCCGACTGGGGCCTAGCCGCCATCAACGCGCAGTACGCCTATGCGCGCGGCCTGACCGGCGCCGGCGTGCGCCTGGGCATCTTCGACAGCGGCGTCGCCCTCGGCCATGCGGACTTCGCCGGCAAGAACCACCGCAGCATCCGCATCGCCGACCTGCTGGCCAACGGCACGCTCTGCACGAACTCGACCGCGCTCACCGGCAGCGCGGCGTGCTTCGCGTCCGACGGCGGCAGCGTCGCCATCGACTACTTCGACTACACCGACGCCGACCGCGCGCTCGTGCGCCACCTCGTCGACATCGGCTACTTCTACGACTGGGTGCCCGAGTACCTCGAGTCGATCGCCGGTTTCCGCTACAGCACGCACGGCACGCACGTCGCCGGCAGCATGCTCGCCAACCGCGACGGCTCCGGCTCGCACGGCGTGGCGTTCGGCGCCGACCTCAGCACGGCCCGCCTGTTCTCCAACAGCTACAAGGACTTCCGCGCCCTGATCGGCGCGAGCGGCGGCCGCGAGTACGCGATCGGTCCCGACGACACCGCGGTGCAGAGCATGTACCGCCAGATGGCGGCGCAGGGCGTGCGCGCGATCAACCACAGCTGGGGCCTCGGCAGCGAGCCGACCACCCCCGAGGACATGGACGAGCTGTACAACCTGCCGGGCGTCGCCGAGTACTTCTCGACCTACACCGATCCGTCGCTGCGCGATCACATCCTGCAGGTCTTCGCCGCGGGCAACGGCAACGGCGACATCGCCGGCATCTACGCGACGCTGCCGCGCTACGTCAAAGACCTCGAGCAGTACTGGCTCAGCGTGGTCAACATCAACCAGAGCGGCGAGATCGACGGCAGCTCGAGCATCTGCGGCCTGAGCCGCGACTGGTGCGTCGCCGCGCCCGGCACCGACATCACCTCGACCGTCGTCGACGGCAGCATCGACGGCCGCGTGGTCAAGGATCCGCGCGGCCGGGTGACCGGCATCGAGATCACCGGCGAGCATCCGGAGGGCGGCTACGGCGACCTCACCGGCACGTCGATGGCCGCGCCGCATGTCACCGGCGCGCTCGCACTGCTGATGCAGCGCTTCCCGTACCTCGACAATCCGCAGATCCGCGACATCCTGCTCACCACCGCGACCGACCTCGGCGACGAAGGCGTGGACGACATCTACGGCTGGGGCCTGATCGACCTGAAGAAGGCGATCGAGGGCCCGGGCCTGCTCCGCGTGGACACGAACGTCGCGATGAACAGCCGCGCGGGCGGCATCCAGACATGGTCCGGCCTCGCCTGGGACGACTGGACGAACGACATCGGCGGCCCCGGCCGCCTGACCAAGTCGGGCATCGGCTGGCTGCGCCTGTCGGGCGACAACACGTTCGCCGGCGCGACCATCAAGCAGGGCGTCCTCGAGCTCACCGGCGACAATGCACTGACCGGCGCGACCACCGTCGACGGCGGCGTCTTCCTGCTCGGCGGCACCCTGCGCGGCAGCGCGCTCACCGTCAACGGCGGCGTGGCCAGCATCGACGGCACCGTCTCCGGTGCGGCGACGCGCATCAACGCGGGCGGCCGCCTCAGTGGCCTCGGCACGCTGCAGGACCTCACGGTGCTCGGCACGATCGCACCGGGCCACAGCATCGGCACGCTCAACGTGACCGGTCGCTACACGCAGGGCGCGGGTTCGTTCTTCGACGCCGAGCTCGGCGCGAACGGCGCGTCCGACCGCATCGCCGTCACCGGCAATGCGCTGCTGCAGGGCGGCACCGTGCGCCTGTTCGGCACGCCGGGCGCCTTCCTCGTTGGCCAGCAGTACACGCTGCTGAGCGCCACCGGCGGCGTCGCGGGCCAGTTCCAGACCCTCGACCGCAGCGCCTTCTCGCCGTTCCTGCGCTTCGACCTCAACTACGGCGCCAATGCCGTCGGCCTCGCGGTCGGTCGCGGCATGGCATTCGCGGAGGCCGGCACCACCAGCAACCAGCGTCGGGTGGGTGCCGCGGCCGACACGATGAGCGCCACCGCCCCGCTGTTCGGCCCGCTCGTGCAGTTGTTCCCGACGCAGGCGCAGGCCGCGTTCGACCAGCTCGGCGGCGAGGCGCATGCGAGCACCCGCGGCGTGCTGGTCGAGACCGGCCGCCACGTGCGCGAGGCGGCGCTCGCGCGCAGCCTGATGGCCGCGGCCCCCGACGCCTCGGCCGAAGGCGCGACCGCGTTCTGGGCCGAAGGCCTCGCCACCGGCGGCCACGTCGCGGCGGACGGCAATGCCGCGCGCATCGAGGCGCAGGGCAACGGCGCACTCGTCGGCGTCGACCATGTGTTCGCGGGCGGCTGGACCGTCGGCGGCCTGCTCGGCAGCACGCGCAACGACGTCTCGGTGGCCGACCGCGCCAGCCGCGGCGACGTCCAGGACCGCCAGCTCGCGGTCTACGGCGGTGGCCGCCTGGGCGGCTTCGGCGTGAAGGGCGGCCTCGCCTATGCGACGCACGACATCGACATGCGCCGTCGCGTGGCCTTCGGTGGCCTCGACCAGACGCTGACGTCGAGCCACGACGCCCACACGCTGCAGGGCTTCGTCGAAGGCAGCTGGCGGTTCGCCGGCGCCGGCTGGTCGGTCGAGCCGTACGCGCAGCTCGCGCACGTGCGCGTGGACGCCGACCGCTTCGTCGAGCAGGGCGGCAGTGCCGCGCTCACGGTCGAAGGCGACGCCACGCACGTGAACCTGTCGACGCTGGGCGCGCGTGGCGCGCTGGATCTCGGCGGCCGCGGGCAGACGCCGGGCTGGCTGCAGCTCCGCGCGGATGCCGGTTACCGCCACGCGTCGGGCGACCTGTCGTCGCCAACGCGCGCGATGTGGACCGGCGGCAGTGCGTTCACCGTCGAGGGCGCGACGCTCGCCGACGACGCGTGGACGGCCGAGCTCGGCCTCGGCGCGTGGCTCAGCCCGCGCACCCTGCTTGAACTGGGCTACAGCGGCCAGTATTCGGACGAGGCGCGCGACCACGGCGCCAATGCGCGGATCTCCGTGCAGTTCTGATCGGACGACGCACGGACGCATCGACGAAGAAGGCGGCCTCCGGGCCGCCTTCTTCGTTGCAGGGCGCATCGCGACCCGATCGCGCGTCGCGGCTCAGCCGTCGAGCAGCGCCCGGATCGCGGCGAAGCCCGCATCGGCGCGCGCCTTCTTGCCCTCGGCATCGGCGACCGGGTCGGCGCCGTCGCGCTGCAGTTCCGCCGCCGGCAGCTCGTCGAGGAAGCGGCTGGGCTTGAGGCGCAGGACCTCGCCCCAGCGCTCCGCCCGCTTGGAATACGACAGCCAGAGCCGTTCCTTCGCGCGGGTGATGCCGACGTAGAGGAGGCGACGCTCCTCGTCGAGGCGCCCTTCGTCGATCGACGCCTCGTGCGGCAGCGTGCCGTCCTCCATGCCGACGATGAAGACGAAGCGGAATTCGAGCCCCTTCGCCGCATGCAGGCTCATCAGCCGCACCTGGTTGCCGGGCTCACCCTTGTCGGCGTGCGAGAGCAGCGCGAGTTGCGCGGCGAGTTCGCCGGGCCCGGCATTGCGCACGCCCTCGAACCAGCCCGCCAGTTCCTCGATGTTCGACTTGCGGCGCAGGAACGAGGCCTCGTCCTTGCACTGCGCGCGCACGCTGGCGAGCAGGCCGCTGCGCTCGGCGACTTCGCCGACGAGCTCGGCCGGCGTCGCCACCGCCGCCCGCGCACGCAGCTGGCGCAGCAGCGTCGCGAACGTATCGAGCGCGTTCGCCGCGCGCGGTGGAAGCTGCTTCAGTGCGCCGACGTTCTCGATCGCACGCGCCATCGGCATGTGCGCATGGCCCGACAGCTCGGCGAGCTTCGCGAGCGTGCCCGCGCCCACTTCGCGCTTGGGGTTCTGCACGGCACGCAGGAAGGCGGCGTCGTCGTCGGGATTGGCCAGCAGGCGCAGCCAGGCCAGCACGTCCTTGACCTCGCCGCGGTCGAGGAACGCGGTGCCGCCGGACAGGTGGTAGGGCACGCGCATGAGCTGCAGCGCCTTCTCCAGCGCGCGACTCTGGAAGTTGCCGCGGAACAGCAGGCAGAAATCGCTCCACGGCGCACGGGTGCTCGCCGCGATGAACTGGATCTCGGCGGCGACCTTCTCGGCCTCGTGCGCGGCGTCGCGGCATTCCCAGATGCGGATGCGCTCGCCGTCGGCCTGGTCCGACCACAGCGTCTTCAGGTGCTCGTGCGGATTGTTCGCGATCAGCGTATTGGCCGCGCGCAGCACGCGGTTGCTGCACCGGTAGTTCTGCTCGAGCTTGACGATGCGCAGCGTCGGGTAGTCGGTGCCGAGCTGCAGCAGGTTGTCCGGGTTCGCGCCGCGCCAGGCATAGATGGACTGGTCGTCGTCGCCCACGCAGGTGAACAGCCCGCGCGGGCCCGCCAGCGACTTCAGCAGCCGGTACTGCGCATCGTTGGTGTCCTGGCATTCGTCGACCAGCAGGTAGCCGATGCGTTCGCGCCAGGCCATGCACATCTCGTCGTCGGCCTCGAGCAGTTGCACCGGCAACCGGATGAGGTCGTCGAAGTCGACGGCGTTGAAGCTCGACAGGCGCTGCTGGTAGAGGTCGTACACGGTCGCCGCCTCCACCTCGCGCGGGCTGCGCGCTTCGCGCATCGCTTCCTCGGGCGACAGGCCGGCGTTCTTCGCGCGCGAGATGAGGCCGCGCACCGCGTCGATCACGTCCGGTTTGCTGCCGGCCGGCAGCAGGTCCTTGATCTGCGCGGCGCTGTCGTCGGAATCGAAGATGGAGAAGCCGCGCCGCAGGCCCGCCTTCGCATGCTCGATCTGCAGGAACTTGAGCCCGAGCGCATGGAACGTGCAGATCGTCAGGCCTTCGGCCGCATCGCCGCGGATGCGCTTGGCGACGCGCTCGCGCATCTCCTTCGCGGCCTTGTTCGTGAACGTGATCGCCGCGATGCGCTTGGCCGGCATGCGGCCCGACGCGATGAGGTGCGCGATCTTCTCGACGATGACGCGCGTCTTGCCGCTGCCCGCGCCGGCCAGCACGAGGAGGGGGCCGTCGCAGTGTTCGACGGCGGCGCGTTGCGGGGGATTGAGACCGTGCATGGATCGCCGCACCTCGGGGCCGCGGAGTCTAGCGGAGCCGCGTCGCGTCGCGCCGGGAGCCGTGCCTAGCCCATCGGTTGGGTGGCGTGCCGGTGGCGGCGCGCCTACGCTGCGCGCCTTCCGTGGAGACCGCCATGCACCGCCTTCGCCCCGCGCTACTCGCCGTCGTCCTGCTGCTGGGCAGCGCGGACGCCGTGGCCGAAGGGCCGAACGACCCCACGAACGACCCGATGCTGATGACGGCCGGCTTCCTGCAGAGCCATCCCGACATCCAGTACCGCCTGCTCGGGCTGCAGGCCTACGACCGCAAGAAGTTCGATGACGCGTTCAGGTTCTTCCGTCGCGCATCCTTCTACGCGGACAAGCCGTCGCAGGGCATGGTCGCGGAGATGTACTGGAAGGGCGAGGGCGTCGCGCGCGACCCGGCGCTGGCATACGCGTGGATGGACCTTGCCGCCGAGCGCGGGTATCGCGGCTTCCTCGGCCTGCGCGAGACGTACTGGGCGGCGCTGACGCCCGCCGAACGCGAACGCGCCGTGCGGGAGGGCGAGGCGGTCTATGCACGCTTCGGCGACGACGCGGCGAAGCCGCGCTACGAGTTCCAGCTGCGCGTCGGCCGCCGCGAGATGACCGGCAGCCGCACCGGCTTCAACCACGGCGTGACCATCGAGATCCCCGGCCCGGAAGGCGGGCAGTCGATCCCGGGCAGCCGGTTCTACGACGACCGCTACTGGAATGCGAAGAAGTACTGGGCGTGGCAGGACAAGGTGTGGATGCATCCGCGGATCGGCCGGGTCACCACCGGCGGGCTCGAGGACGTGCGCCGCACGCCCGCCTCGCGGGTGCCGCAGGTCGCGCCGGAGGTCGACGCGCAGGTGCCCGACGCGCCTGCCCCGCCGCACTGAGGCCCGCTAGACTGCGGCGATGGCGAAGCTGTACTTCTACTACTCGGCGATGAACGCCGGAAAGACCACGACGCTGCTGCAGTCCGCGCACAACTACGCCGAGCGCGGCATGCGCACGCACGTGCTGACGCCCGCGCTCGACGACCGCGCAGGCCGCGGCGTCGTCGCCTCGCGCATCGGACTCTCGGCGCAGGCCACCGCGTTCTCGCGCGACGACGATCTCGAGGCCTGTATCCGGCGGGACATCGCCGAGCATGGCCCGCTCCATTGCGTGCTCGTGGACGAGGCGCAGTTCATGACCAAGCCGCAGGTCTGGCAGCTCACCGAGATCGTCGACCGCCTGCGCATCCCGGTGCTCTGCTACGGCCTGCGCACCGATTTCCGCGGCGAACTCTTCGAGGGCAGCCAGTACCTGCTGGCCTGGGCCGACGAGATCGAGGAGATCAAGACGATCTGCCACACCGGCAAGAAGGCGACGATGACCGTGCGCGTCGACGAGCACGGCCGCGCCGTGCACGACGGCCCACAGGTCGAGATCGGCGGCAACGAGCGCTACGTTTCGGTCTCGCGCGCGCAGTTCAAGAAGGTCACCGCGGGCGAGGGCATCATCGAGCCGATGCAGGTGCCGTTGCCGCTGGAGCGCACCGGCGCCTGAGGCGCTTCAGGGCGCGTCGCCGCCGTCGTGCATCGCGATCTGCACGCTCGGGCGCTGGCACTGCCGCAGCAGCTGTT
>NZ_BAAGAB020000093.1:0-8122 GCF_047159895.1 Lysobacter xanthus | reverse complement strand
CCCGCCAGCGCGGTGATCTGGCCGACGTTGCGGAAGCTCGCGCCCATGACGACGGTCTCGTAGCCGTGGCGCTTGTACCACTGCCAGATGCGCGTCACCGACTGCACGCCTGGATCGTCCTGCGGCGTGGCCGGCTTTTGCGCACCGTTCGCGAGGTGCCAGTCGTAGATGCGGCCCACGAAGGGCGAGATCAGGTAGACGCCGGCCTCGGCGCAGGCGACGGCCTGCGCGAACGAGAACAGCAGGGTGAGGTTGCAGTGGATGCCCTCGCGCTCGAGCCGCTCCGCCGCGCGGATGCCTTCCCACGTCGAGGCGATCTTGATCAGCAGGCGGTCGCGGCCGACGCCTGCCGCGTCATAGAGCTCGACCAGGCGATGCGCCTTCGCGACGGTCGCTTCGGCGTCGAAGCTCAGGCGCGCATCCACCTCCGTGGAGACGCGGCCCGGGATGAGCTTGAGGATCTCGCCGCCGATCGCGACCGCGAGCCGGTCCGATGCGTCGGCGATACGCGTGGTCGCGTCGTTGCCGGCCGCATCCGCGAGCGCAGCGTCGACGAGGGGCGCATAGGCGGGCAGCCCCGCGGCCTTGAGCAGCAGCGACGGATTGGTCGTGGCATCGAGCGGTCGGAAGCGGGCGATGGCATCGATGTCGCCGGTGTCGGCGACGATGGTGGAGTGCTGGCGGAGGGCGTCGAGAAGGGCGGTCATGACCGGATTGTCGCCCAGACCGGAGCGCCGGCCCATGAAGGCCGGCCTCGTGCGGCTAACGCGCGAGCACTGGCGACGGCGGGGCGGAGCGCGGTTCAGCCGCGCGCTGCCGTGCATCACGCTGCTGCGCGTCCCGGTTCACCGCGACCTGATGCATCTGCTCGGTGCTTTCGAGCATCGGCTGTCGGGCGGCCTGGGGCAGGCTGATTGGATCAGTCGCTCGGTTGAGTCCGGGCTCGTCCCGCGTCGGGCTGACCTGCACGCCGCGCACCAGGGTGAGGTCGCGGTTGAGCTCCACCCGGTCGACCCGTGCGACTCCCTCGCGCAGGCATTCCACCGCCAGCGCAGCCGCGATGCGCTCGCTATGGTGGCCGGGCGCGATGCCACGAGTACGTTCCCCGGCATGCACCTTGTCCAGCACCTGCGCGTAGAGGGCATGGTGCGGATGCGAGGGATGACTCACGAGTGCTCGCTCAGCCCGGTCGAGTGCGCTTGCGGTTCTCGGTCCCGCCACCCCCAGGCCCGTCAGCCCGTGCTCGCGCTGGAATGTCTGCAGCGCGAAATGGGTGCGATCCCCGAAGTCGCCGTCTTCCTTCAACTGCTTCCCGTCCCTGTCGCGATAGCCGAGGTCGGCGAGGCGTTGCTGCAATCGGGTGACCGCAGGACCTTTCTCGCCCCGTCGCAATTGGCCATCCGCATCGGCCGCGGCCGGGCCGCGGGGCGTCGGCGGTGTGGACCGATGCGGAGCGTGTCGCACGGCCGGGTCGACCGGGTCGTGCAGGGGCGCACGCACCTGGAACTCCGGCTTCGCCCGCAGAGCGCCGACGATTTCGAAGCGGCCGCCGTTCCAGTAGGTTCCCGGGCCTGCGCCTGCCTCGGCAGGGCCGGTCGTCACCTGTGAGCCTATGAAACGGATGTGTCCGGCCTGGTCATAGCCTTTGAAGATTCCCACATGCTGACCGGCGCCGTTCTTGTCCTTGAACAACACGATGTCGCCGGGCTCGAGTGCACCACGATCGTGACCGGCCCTCGGTGCGTCAACGACGTCGAAATGGCGACGCGCATACGGTGTGATGGCGCGGCCGTTGAACAGATCATGCGTCGTGAAGCCCGTGTCGGGCACGTCGTACCCGGCATTGCGCAGGCCGCGCCACACCAAGGACGAGCAATCAACGCCCTTGCGGCCGTCTCCGTCGAGATCCCGTTCCCTTCGGCTCTGGTCGGTACGTCCATCCCCGCCACGATTCACCATGCGCCCAACGTCGCCACGGCCGTACTCGAAGCGGTCGTCGCCATCGATGAAATGACGTCGCGCTTCATGGTAGATCGCGGCATTACCGGCGACGTCGCGGGGCGCGGACTCCGGCGGATGTCGGGGGGTGGCGCCGGCGAATGCGTGACCAACGCCTGGCGCGGTACGGTGAAGCTGGGCGGCATACTCCTCGTATGCATCCATCTTCGCGCCCATCACGTGGTAGGCCTCCGCGAGCGTGCGGCTGCCATCCCCGTACAGAGCAGGGTTGCCGCGAATGACGCGCGCGGAAAGAACACTGCTGACGCGGGCACCGGGATTGCGGTGGAGCGCATCGAGAAACTTGGGGCCGTCGCCGCTGCCCAGATTGTGCAGCGCATAGACGTTCGCATCGGGATCGCTCCCCCCAAGACGTTGCCCGCGTGCGACGTTTTCTCGGGTGAACTCCGCGAGCATCGCCGCTTGCAGCTGCGGCTGGTCCCGAAGTGATGCTGCGTTGGCTTGGTCGCGGGTCAGGTGAGCCGCATTCGGCACGCCGTACTTCGCGCCGTATCGACGGAGGCTGTCGAGCCAGGTGTCGTCCGTGAACTGCCCCAAGCCGTAGGCTGAGGACACTGCCATCGTTCCGTCGAACTGCCGGACGGTATTCCGTTCGGGTTGCCGGTGGTTGACGGGGCGCGCGCGGGTGTCGAATCCGGATTCGAACCCGGCAATCTTGACCAGAATGGCCGGATCAACGCCCGCCCGACCGGCGGCGTCGACCAGGAGCTGGCGATTCTCGCCCCAATGGCGATCGAGGGAATGAGCGTTGGGCATATACGATCCTTCGTGTGTGCCGCAGAGCGGGCTTTAAAACGATTCGGGCATGCGGTAACGCTTTGCCGCGAGGTCGAAGTCAATAGTGCGCGAGGCGAGTTTCCCCGCAGTTCGGTACTTCGACACCGTGATCGGAAACCAGCCGTTTTTGGGGGCATCGCTGCCGATGGCGATGCGATATTCGAGGTCGGGATCGTCCTCCACGTACTGCGGGATGTCACTCACGTCGATCATGTTCGCGTCCACAGGCGCGACGATCGAGTGCGTCCCGACGGTAATGCCCTGCTGCGTGGCGCCGCTGCTGAACACCCAGCCGTGTATGTCGGGCCCGAGTGCAACGAGGTCCGCATCGTGGCAGCCGCAGTCGCCCGCGCTCCCGAACTCCATGCCTTTGCCCGATGCGATCAGGCGGCCGGAGCCGTCGGGCAGCACGACAATCCTGAACGCGTCGAACGTGCCCGGATCGATGGCCCCGTAGCGGTAGGCGTCGTCATCGCCAATGTCGGCTGCGCTGGCCGTTGCGGCGTAGATGACCTGTTGGCCTCCCTCCACGACGGCGCTCGCAGGCACGGTACGCATGCAGTAGGACGTCGACTCGTCACCGCTCCCGTAATGCGCTCTCCAGCAACCATGCCTCGCGTCGAACCCTTCCGGGTACTGGCTGCGAAGGACCTCATCGACGATCCGGTTCAGGCGGTCGGAGGCAAGCGAGGTTGTCGACGGCGCGGCGGTCGTGGGCCTCACGGGCGCTGCGTCGCGGTGGGCTGCAGGGGCTGGCACATGCGCAGCAACCGCATCTGGGCGGGCACCGTCGCCGCAGCCTGCCAAACCGGAAGCCGCTGCCACCATGAATGAAAAGCGGATGATGCGAGAGGCCATGCGCGCGATTCCTTAGAGCTGCGATCGCTCGGCGGCAGGCGCCGCGGAGCAGGTTGAAGTTGCCGAACAGCCACGGAACGCTAAAGGGCCGCGGATCACCGCCTGTCTTCGGCCGCACCGATGAAAGTGCGGCGCGGAGGCCTGCAGATGGCTTTTTGGACACGGCATCGGTCGCGCGCCTCGCGCGCCGGCTCCGTATCGAGCATGCAGCGTAGATCGCGAGGGCGTTACCAGCACCGCGTGCGAATTCGTTCCGACGACGGTTCGTGCGGAGCGGCTACGCACCTCGCGAGAGAGCGCGGGGAACCGTGCGGAGTTCAGGGCGGTCGAGATGCGCCGGAGGCGCGACACTCGTCTTGCTCCCCTCGCTATATTGCGGCGCGTCCGGCCGACAGGATGCACTTGAGGTCGCAGAGCGGTGTCAGTCGAAGAGGGACCGGTAGCGCGGGATCGACGCGCGGCTGACGCGCGTCGTCCCATGACGTCATGGATGTCGGACCACCAGGCCTCACTCACCCGCGAGGCGGCAGCCGCCACCTGCATGACCCTTGGGGCAGCTCGAAATGGGAAAAGCGTCCGTTGCGTCGTTTGCATGGCCCGTTCCTTGGGTCTCGAAACAAAAGACTAATACAGATCCACCGGATCGACATCCAGCGACCAGCGCACCTTCCGGGCTTCCGGCGATTCCCGGATCGTCGGCAATGCGGCATCCAGGGCGGCGTGCAGCGCGGGGCGTGCGTTGGACGAGACGACGAGTTGCGCGCGGTGATAGCCGGCGCGACGTGGCATCGGGGCAGGCAGCGGGCCGTTGACCGTGAGCAGCGAGCCGGGCTCGGTGGCGCCGAGCTGCGCGCGCACTTCAATGAGGAAGGCGTTGGCGACGTTCATGTCGCGCGCTTCCGCACGGAACATCGCCATGTGGGCGAACGGCGGGAACTGCGCATCCGCGCGCACGGCGAGTTCCTCGTCGGCGAACTGCGTGTAGCCGCCGGTGAGCAGGGTGTGCAGCAGTGGATGTTCGGGATGATGCGTCTGCAGCAGCACTTCGCCTGGGGCTTCGGCGCGACCGGCGCGACCGGACACCTGCACGAGCAGCTGCGCCAGTTTTTCCGGTGCGCGGAAATCCGCGGAGAACAGGCCTTCGTCGATACCCACGACGGCGACCAGCGTGAGGCCGGGGAGGTCGTGGCCCTTCGCGAGCATCTGTGTTCCGACCAGGATGCCGGGGCCGTCGCCGAGCGCCTCGAAGTGCCCGGCGAGCGCATCGCGATTGCGCGTGGTGCCCTTGTCGATGCGCACCACCGGCACGCCCGGGAAGCGGGCGGTCAGCGTTTCCTCGAGCTTCTCGGTGCCGGCGCCCTGCGGTTGCAGCGCGAGCCCGCCGCAATCCGGGCATGCATCGGGCGATCGCTTCGATGTGCCGCAGTGGTGGCACTGCAGGCGCCGGCCTTTCGCGTGCACCGTCATCGACGCATCGCAGCGCGGGCATTCGGCCGTCCAGCCGCAGTCGTGGCAGAGCAGCACCGGCGCGTAGCCCCGTCGGTTCTTGAACACGAGCGCCTGGCCACCGGCGTCGAGCGTGCGCGCGAGGGTGTCGATGAGTTCGTTCGACAGGCCCGCGTCGAGCGCACGCTTGCGCACGTCGACGACGCGCACCTTCGGCGGCTTGGCGAGCCCGGCGCGCTTGCGCAGGTGCAGGTGCACGTAGCGACCGGTGCGCGCGTTGCGCAGCGATTCCATCGACGGCGTGGCGCTGCCGAGCACGACCGGCACGCCGAGCGCATGGCCGCGATAGAGGGCGAAGTCGCGGGCGTGGTAGCGGATGCCGTCGAGCTGCTTGTAGCTGCCGTCGTGCTCCTCGTCGACGACGATGAGGCCGGCATCGGGCAATGGCAGGAAGATCGCGCTGCGTGTGCCGACGACGACGCGTGCCTGGCCGCGCAGGCAGGCGGCCCACGTGCGCGCGCGTTCGCCATCCGACAGGCCTGAGTGCAGGGCGTACACGGGCACGCCGAGTCGCGCGCGGAAGCGGGCGAGCGTCTGCGGCGTGAGGCCGATCTCGGGCACCAGCACCAGCGCCTGCTTGCCGCGCGCGAGGCAGTCGGCGATCGCATGCAGGTAGACCTCGGTCTTGCCGCTGCCGGTGATGCCGTCGAGCAGGAAGGCGCCGAAGGCATCGCGCGAGGCGAGGATCGCGTCGATCGCGGCGCGCTGCTCGTCGTTGGGTTCGGGCCCGGGATGGGCGGGCGTGGCGGCCGGCGACATCACCACCTGCTCGACGAGCGCGCGCTGGTCGAGGCTGCGCAGGGCGGCGCGCCAGTCCTCGAACAGGCTGTCGAGCTCGTCCTCCGCGATCTCGCCCGCGGCGAGGCGCTCGGCGAGGCGACGCGGGCGGCCCGGGCGCAGCCGCGGCAGCGTCTCGACGCCCGCCGGTGAGAGTCGCCAGCCGAGGCGGTCGGTCGGCGGCAACGGCTCGCCATGCCGGAGCAGGGTCGGCAGCGCGGTGGCCACCACCTCGCCGAAGGGCTCGTGCGTGTAGTGCGCGAGCCAGCGCAGGGAGTCCCACAGTTCGCCGGCCAGCAGGGGCGCAGCGTCGAGGCGCTCCAGCGCGGCCTTCGGCTCGGTGCCCGGATCGGCCGGGCCGACCGCGGCCACCACGCCAATGCGCTCGCGCGTGCCGAACGGGACCCGCACGCGGCAGCCGACCGCCGCCTCGCCGGCGGCGTCGCAGGGCCGGTAGTCGAACAGGCGCGGCAGCGGCAGGCCGCCGATGGCGACCTTCCACACGGCGTCGTCGACAGGCGTGGACGGGGTCGTCGAAGTCATCGTCGCAGTCTAGGTGGAGACGCCGCGACGGGCAGGTCGCGCTTGGCGGGCATTGCTCGCGCCGGGATCATGAATCGAACGTAAGTGCCCGCCGTCATTGGAGAACAGCCGTTATCCACACGGCATGTGGATAAGTCTGTGAATGGACTGTCGGCCGATGTGCGCGAGCCCGCTGCGGCGGGCAGCGGCCGTGGGTTGGCCAAAATTTCACCACGGCGGATATTCTTCGCGATTTCAATAACTTGCGCGTGAAACACGAGCGCGAGACTAGCGGGCGAAGGTCGCACGGGCTGCGATCCGCCGAATTTCGGCGGCTGTGCACAACCCTGCAGGCCGGCAACCCGCGTCACACAACGGTGGAGCCGCGTGAGGGCCCGCTGTCAAGCGTTCGGAGGACCGTCCGTCGACGGGTGCGTCCATCTCGGCGGCTATCATTCCGGCGATGGCCGAGCCTGTCCCGACCCCTGCGCCCGACCTCGTCCGGCCCACCGCGCTCGCCGCCTTCCTGCGCGGGATCGAGCGTCGCGCCGCGGTGCTGGCCGAATTGCAGACCGGCGATCCGACCCTCGGCGACGCCGCGCTGACCCGGGCGATGGCCACCTTCCGGGCGACGGCCGTGGACGCCCCGATGGCCGACTGGCCGCGTCGGTTCTGGTCCGCGCTGCTCGAGCAACCGGCGCTGCGACGGGCCCGGACGCCGCGTCCCGACAGCCCGCTGCCGCCGTCGACGCCCGCGATGCGCGCCGCGCTGCTGCTCCGGGTCGCGGCCGGGCTCGACGAGGCGACCGCGGCGGCGGTTCTCGACGTCGCCCCGGGCAGCCTCGCCCGCGCGGTGCATCGTGGCCTGCCACAGGACGCGACCGGCGCGCCCGATGCCGCGGCCTGGTCGCGCCTCCAGGCGGAGGTCCAGCGCCGCGTACGCGACCTGCCGGCGGAGCGATCGCTGCGGCTCGCCCGCATGCGCGAGGCTGCGCTCGCCGACACCGCCGAACGGTTCTTCCCCGCCCCGCGCGAGGACGGCCGCTGGCGCCGTTACGCCGCCGCGGTCGCCGCCCTGGGCCTGCTCGCGCTCGCGGCGACGTGGTGGCCGAGCCTCGGCGACGACGGCCCGATCGAGGTCAGCGCGTTGGGCCGTGCCGGTGCGCCGGCCAGCCGCTACTCGCGCGAGGGCGGGCTCGTCGCCCATCCCGATTTCGTGTTGCTGGCCGACGCCGAGGGCGCGCGCCTCGCGCGCGATGCCGCCTTCCTCAGCTGGACGCTCGGCCGGGCCGCGGTGCCGCCGGAGCGCGACGTGCAGCCGGCCGGGCCCGACGTTCCGGAAACCGCGGGCAGTGCCGATGCGCCCTGATCCTCGCTGGATGCTCGCTGCGCTGGTGGTCGCCGCCGGATTCGCGGCCGCCGCGCCGGCCCTGCCGGACGACTTCGGCGACGTCGCCACGCTGCTGCCGGCCGCCCGGCGCGCCGCGATCGCCGCGCAGGCGCAGGCCTTCGCGGGCTGGCCCGCGGCCGCGCGCGATGCCTTCGCCGCCCGCGCCGCCGAATGGGACCGCCTGCCGCCGGCCGAGCGCGCCGAGCGTCGCGCCGAATGGTCGGCCTGGCGCCGGCTGCCGTCGAACGAACAGGCGCAGGTCCGCGCGGCCGC
>NZ_BAAGAB020000092.1:0-8401 GCF_047159895.1 Lysobacter xanthus | reverse complement strand
AACTTCAGTCCGTCCGAGTGAGCCGCCCATTTTAGAGCAGTTCCGATCACTGTCAACACCCTGTGAGCGGAAATTTTCATCTTCCGTTTCCTCGACCGGGCTGCCTGGGCAGCGCGTTCTCGTCAGCGGGGCGCGCATTATGCACATGCCCGAGGCGATGTGGAAGCGCGGATTTCGATGCCCGTTTCAACGGTTCAGTGATGCTTGACCGTGCCGGCGCGGTGCCTGAAGGTCTGGCGCACTTCTTAGGGGCGTTGCAATGAACACACGATGGATACTGCCGCTCGCGTTGCTCGCCATGTCGGGCTGCGCCTCGGGACGTGGCGAGTGGGTCGAGCTGGCGGGCCAGCGTTACGACGTCGAGATCGCGGACGACGACGCGGAGCGCGCGCGCGGACTGATGTTCCGCGAGGAGATGCCCAGCAACCACGGCATGCTCTTCGTGCATGAGAGCGAGGAGCCGCTCGCCTACTGGATGAAGAACACCAAGATCGCGCTGGACATCCTGTACTTCGATACGGGCCGGCGGCTGGTGGCCCAGCAGCGCGACGTGCCGCCGTGCACGCTGGGCGACGCCTGCCCGCCCTATCCGAGCGGCGTGCCGGCCCGCTATGTGCTCGAGCTCAACGCCGGCCAGGCCGAGCGGCTGGGCCTGAAGGACGGGGTGGAGCTGAAGCTGAGCCCTGCGGTGGCGCCCGCCCGCTAGGGCTCAGACCGTCGTCATCTCGAAGTCGTCCTTGGTGACGCCGCAGTCCGGGCAGGTCCACGTGTCCGGCACGTCCTCCCAGCGCGTTCCGGGCGCGATGCCCTCCTCGGGCAGGCCGAGCGCCTCGTCGTAGATGAATCCGCAGACGACGCACATCCAGGTGCGGAAGGGAGCGTTTTCTGCAGGGGTCGACATGGGCGGATAATGCGGCGGTTGCGGGCGCGCATTGTCCCATTCGCTCCAGTCCGCGGAAAGCATGAGCACTCCCCTGCCGCCGTGGCCGCGCCGCGGCCTCTATGTCCTCACCCCCGACGAGCCCGACACGGCGCGGCTGCTTGCGCGCGTCGAGCCGGTGCTGGACGCGGGGCCGGCACTGCTCCAGTACCGCAACAAGCCGGCCCGTCCGTCGCTGCGTCGAATGCAGGCGACCGCCCTGCTCGCGCTGTGTCGCACGTACGGCGTGCCCCTTGTCGTCAACGACGACTGGCGGCTCGCGGGCGAGATCGGTGCCCACGGGGCGCACCTGGGCGGCGACGATGGCGACCTCGAGGAGGCGCGCCGCCAACTGGGTGACGACGCGATCCTCGGTGCGTCCTGCTACGACGATGTCGAGCGCGCGCGCACCGCGATGCGTGCCGGTGCGAGCTATGTCGCCTTCGGCGCCTTCTTTCCGTCGACCACCAAGCCCGGCGCGCGCCGCGCCGGCCTGCACCTGCTTCGCGATCCATCGGTCGCCGCGCTTCCACGCGTCGCCATCGGCGGCATCACGCCCCACAACGCGCGAGGGGTAATCGATGCCGGTGCCGACCTCGTCGCCGTCGTCGGCGGCGTGTTCGACGCGCCCGATCCGCATGCCGCCGCCCTCGCCTATCTCGCCTGCTTCAAGGAATCCGCCGAATGAACCACAGCACGTCCGAGCGCCTGTTCGCGCGCGCCTCCGAACTTCTCCCCGGCGGCGTCAATTCGCCCGTGCGCGCGTTCCGCTCAGTGGGCGGCACGCCGTTCTTTGCGCAGCGCGCTGAAGGCGCCCGCTTGTTCGATGTCGACGGCAACGCCTATGTCGACTACGTCGGCTCGTGGGGCCCGATGATCGCGGGGCATGCGCATCCGCACGTGCTGGATGCCGTGGCCCGCACGATGCGCGACGGACTGAGCTTCGGCGTGCCGAATGCGCTCGAGGTGACGATGGCCGAGGCGATCACCTCGATCGTGCCGAGTTGCGAGATGGTGCGCATGGTGAACTCGGGCACGGAGGCCACGCTCTCGGCGATCCGCCTGGCGCGCGGCGCGACGGGGCGCTCGCGCATCGTCAAGTTCGAGGGCTGCTACCACGGCCACGGCGACAGCTTCCTCGTCAAGGCCGGCAGCGGCGTCATGACGCTCGGCCTGCCCAACTCGCCGGGCGTGCCGGCGGCGCTGGCCGATCTCACCCTGACCCTGCCCTACAACGATTTCGACGCGGCGACGGCGCTGTTCGACGAAGTGGGTGGCGACATCGCCGCGCTGATCATCGAGCCCATCGTGGGCAACGCGAACTGCATCCTGCCGCGCGAGGGCTACCTGCAGCACCTGCGCGCACTGTGCACGCAGCACGGTGCATTGCTGATCTTCGACGAGGTGATGACCGGCTTCCGCGTCGCGCTCGGCGGTGCGCAGCAGCGCTACGGCGTGACGCCGGATCTCTCGACCTTCGGCAAGATCATCGGCGGCGGCATGCCGGTGGGCGCCTATGGCGGGCGACGCGACCTGCTGCAGCAGATCGCACCGGCGGGCCCGATCTACCAGGCCGGAACGCTGAGCGGCAATCCGGTCGCGATGGCGGCCGGGCTCGCCACGCTCGACCTCATCCGCGCGCCGGGCTTCCACGACGCGCTCGAGCGCACCACGCACCGCCTGTGCGACGGCCTGGAGGCCGCGGCCCGCGACGCCGGCATCGCATTCCACACCGTGCGCGCACCCGGCATGTTCGGCCTGTACTTCCGCGAGGGCCCGGTCGAGACGTTCGACGACGCGAAGGGCTCGGACACCGCGCGTTTCAACCGCTTCTTCCACGCGATGCTCGATCGCGGCGTGTACCTCGCCCCGTCGGCATTCGAAGCGGGCTTCGTGTCGAGCGCGCATGGCGACGCGGAGATCGAACTGACGCTGGCGGCGGCACGCGAGGCGTTCGCCGCGTTGTGACGCCCGCTCCGACGCTCGTGCTGTTCGACCTCGACGGCGTGCTCGTCGAGTACGACCGCGGCGCGCGCGTACGCCATCTGGCCGAAGCGCTGCGCGTCGAGCCCGCGGCCGTGCATGCGGCCCTGTTCGAGAGTGGCTTGGAGGACCGCTTCGATGCCGGCACGATCGGAGCGCGCGATTACCTCGCCGCACTCGGGGATGCACTCGGCGTCGCGGTGGACGTCGCCACGTGGGCGGCGGCACGCGGCGCAGCGATGCGCCTCGACCCGGCGACGGTCGGGCTGCTGCGGGCGGTGGCGCGCCGGTGCGATGTCGCGATCCTGACCAACAACGGCGGGCTGCTGCTCGACGTGCTGCCGCGCTTGCTGCCGTCGCTCGCCGACGTGTTCGGCGAGCGGATGCTGTGCAGCGGCGGCTTCGGCGTGCGCAAGCCGGAGCCGCGCGTCTACCTGGACGCCGTGCGCCACCTCGGCCATGCGCCCGCCTCGACGCTGTTCCTCGACGATGCGCCGGCGAACGTCGACGGTGCCCGGCGTGCGGGGCTTCGATCCGCGCACGTGCCGCAGTCCGCCGCGCTCGGCGACGTCCTGCGGGCTTACGGACTCGGCTGAGCCGCGGCGACGTCACGGAGCGCGCGTCCGAGGCGCGCGAGCCCGTCGTCGACGTCCGCATCCGTGATGTTCAGGGCG
The DNA here is from genome assembly GCF_047159895.1 of Lysobacter xanthus. Lineage (NCBI taxonomy): Bacteria > Pseudomonadati > Pseudomonadota > Gammaproteobacteria > Lysobacterales > Lysobacteraceae > Lysobacter > Lysobacter xanthus. The sequence goes on along the minus strand of NZ_BAAGAB020000092.1, from coordinate 4,825 downwards.
GGCACGAAGCGCAATACGTCGGGGCCGGCCTGCAGCAGCAGCAGTCCGTGCTCGACGCAGCGATCGAGGATCTCGGCCGCACGGCCGGCGAGATGCGGGCGCAGCTGCGCGCCGATCATCAGGCCGCGACCGCGGATGTCGTCGAACAGGCCGAGCTCCGAGTCGAAGGCGTGCAGCGCTTCGCGGATCCGCTGCGCCTGGCGGCCGACATTGCGCCCCACCTCGTCCGAAGACAGCTCGCGCAATGCGGCGAGCGCGACGGCCGCCGCGAGGGGATTGCCGCCGAACGTCGTGCCGTGCGCGCCGAACTGCAGCGTCTGCGCCGCGGCCGGGCCCGCGAGCATCGCGCCGATCGGGAAGCCGCCGCCGAGCGCCTTGGCGAGGGTGACGACGTCGGGTCGCACCCCGAACGCCTGCCAGGCGAACAGGTGGCCGGTGCGGCCCATGCCGCACTGGATCTCGTCGAACATGAGCAGCGCGCCGTGGGTGTCGCAGAGTTCGCGCAGCCCCGCCAGGAACGCGGGGTCGGCCGGCATCACGCCGCCCTCGCCCTGCACCGGTTCGACCAGCACGGCGCAGACGTCGCCGGCGGCCATGGCGGCGCGGGCGGCGTCGATGTCGTTGAAGCGCGCGTAGCGGAATCCCGGCGGCAGTGGCTCGAAGCCCTCGTGGTACTTGGGCTGCGCGGTCGCGGTGACGGTCGCGAGGGTGCGGCCGTGGAAGCTGCCCTCGAAGGTGAGGATCGTCCGGCGCGCGGGCTCGCGGCCCTGCGCGGTGGCCCAGCGGCGCGCGAGCTTGATCGCCGCCTCGTTCGCCTCCGCACCCGAATTGCAGAGGAAGGCGCGCTCGGCGAAGCCCGAGGCGTTGACCAGCGCTTCGGCCAGACGCAGCGGCGGCTCGGAGACGAAGACGTTGCTGGTGTGCCACAGGCGCGCGGCCTGAGCGGTGAGCGCCCCGACCAGCGCAGGGTGCGCGTGGCCCAGCGCGTTCACGGCGATGCCGGCGCCGAAATCGACGTACTCGCGCCCGTCGACGTCCCACAGGCGCGAGCCGGCGCCGCGGTCGAGCACGATGCGACGCGGCCGGTACACCGGCACGTAGTACCGTTCGGACAGTGGAAACAGGGCGTCGGAGGACGTAGTCATGCGGGACGGGACGACGGCGGGTGGAGCGGCATTCTGGACGCTCGCGGGGCGGACTGCATGACCGGCTCGCCCGAACGCGGCATGGAGCCGGCGTCGGAGACCGGCTGGCGGCGGCGCTGGTTCGACATCATCTACCGGCACGACACGCGCCCTGCGCGCAATTTCGACGTGCTGCTGCTCGTCGCGATCGCGGCGAGCGTGCTGGTGATCATGCTGGAGAGCACGCCGTCGGCGCGCGAGGTCTACGGGCCCGGCCTGCGGATGCTCGAGTGGCTGTTCACCGGCGCGTTCACCATCGAATACGCGATGCGGCTGATCGTCGTGCGACGGCCGCTGCGCTATGCGCTGAGCCTGTGGGGCCTCGTCGACCTGCTGTCGATCCTGCCGACCTACCTCTCCGCGCTGGTGCCCGGCAGCCAGGGCCTGCTCGTCGTTCGGCTGCTGCGCGCGCTGCGGCTGTTCCGCATCCTCAAGATGGCGCCCTACGTGCAGGAAAGCGGCCTGCTCGCCGGCGCGCTGTGGCGCAGCCGCCGCAAGATCCTCGTCTTCCTGCTCGCGGTGCTGACGCTGGTCGTGATCTTCGGCACGCTGATGTACATCGTGGAAGGTCCGGCGCACGGGTTCACCAGCATCCCGACCGGCATGTACTGGGCGGTGGTCACGGTCACCACCGTGGGGTTCGGCGACGTCGCGCCCGCCACGCCACTGGGGCGGGCGATCACCTCGGTGCTGATCCTCATCGGCTACGGGATCATCGCGGTGCCGACCGGCATCTACACCGCCGAGCTCGCGACCGGGCTCCGCGGCGCGACCCCGGACGCGCCGGCCGCGCTCGACGATACGGAGTGCGCCGCATGTGGCCTCGTCGGCCACGGGCCCGAGGCGCGCTACTGCCGACGCTGCGGCACGTCGATGCTGCAGCCGCGCTGAGCGCGCGTCACCAGCTGCCGGTGTTCCCCATCGAGGCCCAGGGTTCGGCGGGCGCGAGCGGTGCGCCCTTCTGCAGCAGCTCGACGGAGACCAGGTCCGGCGAGCGCACGAACGCCATGTGGCCGTCGCGGGGCGGCCGGTGGATCGTGTAGCCCATCGCCATCAGGCGCGCGCAGTCGGCGTAGATGTCGTCCACCGCGAATGCGACGTGGCCGAAGTTGCGCGCGCTGCCGTAGTCCTCGTCGTCGTAGTTCCACGTCAGCTCGATCTCCGACTCCGGGTTCTCGGGCGCGCCGAGGTAGACGAGCGTGAAGCGGCCCTGCGGATAGTCGCGCCGACGGTTCTCGACGAGGCCGAGCCCGTCGCACCAGAAGCGCAGCGAGGCGTCGAGGTCGCGGACACGGACCATGGCGTGCAGGTACTTCATGCGTCGGGCTCCAGGAAGAGGTCGGGCAGCAGTCGGCGCGAAGGATCGACCGCGTAGCGCGAGAAGTCGGCGACGCCGGCGGCGCGCAGCACGTCCTCGTCGATGTAGAAGCGGCCGGTCGCCTCGACGGCGGGCCGCGTCAGGATCACGTGCGCCGCATCGGCGACGATCTCGGGGCGGCGACAGGCCGCAGCGTCGACGCCGGGAATCATGTTGATCGCATCGGTGGCGATGACCGTCTTCGGCCACAGCGCATTGATCGCGACGCCGCGGTCGCGGAACTCCGCCGCGAGACCGAGCGTCACGTGGCTCATGCCCATCTTGGCGAGCGTGTAGCCGGTGTGGGGCTCCCACCATTTGGGATCGAGATTCGGCGGCGGCGCGAGCGTCAGCACGTGCGGATCCGGCGCCTCGAGCAGGTGCGGCAGGCAGGCCTGGGTGACGAGGAACGTGCCGCGGGCGTTGACGCCGTGCATCAGGTCGAACCGCTTCATCGGCGTGTCGAGCGCGCCGCGCAGCCAGATCGCACTCGCGTTGTTGACCAGGCAGTCGATGCCACCGAAGGCGTCGACCGTGGCGGCGACCGCCGCACGCACCTCGTCCTCTTCGCGGATGTCGCAGCGCAGGGCGAGCGGCGTCCCGCCCGCGGCGCGGACTTCCTCGGCGACGCTGTGGATCGTGCCGGGCAGCTTGGGGTTGGGCACGCCCGATTTCGCGAGGATGGCGACATTCGCGCCGTCGGCCGCGACGCGCAGCGCGATCGCGCGGCCGATGCCACGGGAGGCGCCGGTGATGAGGACCGTCTTGCCGGAAAGGGTCATGGGGACGTCCGAGCTTGGGTGGACAGGAAGGGCGCGACGCGACGCGGTGCTGCGCACTTGCGGATCATCGCAGGCGCGGAAGCGGTGTCGCTGCGCACGGCGCGCCCGGCGGCGCGGCGCCGAGTCTCGCTCACGGCTTCGGCCCCTGCCCTTCGTTGTCCTCCCAGCGCAGCAGGCGACGGGTCACGAAGCGGTAGGCGTGCTTGCCGGTCGCGAACCACAGCTCGCGGACCCACGACCGGCGCTTGAGCACGCGTCGCTCGACGGGCGTGAGCGCGTCGGGGCAGTAGGTGCGCTTGTGCTTGAGCAGGTGGCGCAGGTCCTCGCGCGCGAGCAGGCGGATCCAGCCCGAGCGCGGGGCGCCGCGGCTGGCCAGCTGGAAGTCGATGACCGCGGGCGAGCCGTCGTCGAGGACCAGCCAGTTGGCTTCCTTCGCGAGGTCGTTGTGGGCTAGCCCGCGCTGGTGCAGGCGCTGCAGCAGGCGACGGGCATCGCGGAAATACGCGACGTCGCCGCGCGGCGGCCGCTCGTACATCGGTGCGCCCGACATGTAGCTGCGGTCGAGGCGACGGCCGTCCCAGCGCAGCAGGCGCGGCACCGCCTCGAGGCCGAGCACCGCCTGCAGGCCCCGCGCCTCGCGGCGCGCGAGCCACCACGCGGGCAGGCGCAGCCACAGCGGGACGTGCGCGAGGTCGCGGCGCACGAACGTCACGCCCTGCGCGCGCATCAGCGCGATGCGACCGAAGCTGTCGGCCTTGAGCGCGGCGATTTCCACCGCGTCCGCGGCCGCATCGGGGGGAGTGGGCATCGCGACAGTGTACGGGCACGGATTCCGGCGACGCCTTCCCGGATACGCCTGCATGGCGATAATCGAGCCGATGACCCCCGCCTGGATCGACACCGCCACCGCCTGGATCGCCGCGCATCCGGTGGCCGCGGGCGCGCTGATCTTCCTCGTCGCCTTCTGCGACGCGGTCATCGTGCTCGGGATCGTCGTGCCCGCCCTGCCGCTGCTGTTCGCCGTGGGCACACTGGTCGGCCTCGGCCACATCAACGGGCCGTACGCGGTCGCGAGCGCGGCCCTCGGCGCCTTCGTCGGCGACGGCATGAGCTACTGGATAGGCCGGCGCTGGGGCGCGCAGCTGCGCACGCGCGGGCCGTTCGCGCGCTATCCGCAATGGCTCGAGCGCGGCGAGGCGATGTTCCGCCGCCACGGCCTCAAGAGCATCTTCATCGCACGCTTCGTGGGCGCGGTGCGTCCGTTCGTGCCCGCCATCGCCGGCATGCTCGACATGCCGACGGCGCGCTACCTGCTGCCGAGCGCGGTCGCCTGCCTCGGCTGGGCGGTGGCCTTCCTCGCGCCCGGCTGGGTGCTGGGGGCCTCGTACGAGGCGGTGGAGGCGGTGGCGGACCGGCTGGCGGTCGTGCTCGGCGGACTGCTCGTCGCCGTCGCGGCGGCCTGGGCGGCCGTGCTCTACACGTGGCGCTGGTCCGCAACGCAC
>NZ_BAAGAB020000091.1:0-8765 GCF_047159895.1 Lysobacter xanthus | reverse complement strand
TGCCAAACGCCGTGATCATCGCGACCGGGGTCTGCGGATGCTTCTGGTTGATCTCGGAGACGATCTCCAGCCCGGTGCCGTCGGGCAGGCGCATGTCGGTCAGGCAGAGGTCGTACCGGTTCTTCGACAGCAGCGCCCGGGCGTCGGTGACGTTCGCCGCGGTGTCGCAGTGCAGGCCCATTCGGCCCAGCGTCATGACCAGAAGTTCGCGGATGTCCCGCTCGTCGTCGACGACGAGTGCGGTCCGGGCGGGTGCGGTACGGGGTTCGGGCATCGGATCCTCCACCGCCAACCTTAGCCGAAGTGACCGGCTGCGGCCACTTTGGGCCGTTTTCGTCAGCCGTGGGGCAGGTCAGCCGCCGATCGTGCTCAGCCGGATGCGGAAGCAGCCCCCGACGCCGGGGGTCGGCACGTAGTCGAGGCTGGCCTGGTTCGCGCGGCAGAGCTCGCGCGCGATGTAGAGGCCCAGTCCCGTGCCGTGGCTGGAGGTGGTGAAGAACGGTCGGAACAGACGGCCCCGTACGGTCTCGGGAATGCCCGGCCCGCGGTCGAGGACGTCGATCACGGGCTGCGCACCGTCGAGACCGACGCGCAGGGTGACCCGTGCCGATTCGCCCGGCATCCGCCCGTAATTGAGCGCGTTGCTGACCAGCACGACCAGCACCTGGTGCAGCTGCCGTGGATCGAACAGGGCGACGATCTCGGGGCGCGACGCCGCGCTCGTCAGGTTGTCGCCTTCGATCGGATGGCTCACGAGGTAGTCCTCGACGAAGCGCCGTGCGAACGCGGCGAGCTCGACCACCTCGGGTTTCGAAGGCTCGCGGCGCGCAAGGCCGAGCACGTTTTCGACGATGCCGTTCATGCGCACGACGTGCTGGTGGATGATCTCCAGCAGGCGACGGTCGGCGGGCCGGATGTCGTCGGATTCCTCGAGCAGCTGCACCGCATAGCTCATTGCGGCGAGCGGATTGCGGATCTCGTGCGCGAGGCTCGCCGAGAATCGACCGAGCGTCGCGAGCGTGATCGATTCGGCGCGTTGCGACACGAGCGACGTGTCGTCGAGGAAGACGAGCACCTGGTCGCTGTTGCCCTGCAGGCGCGTGAAGCGCGGCAGCACGTCGGGCTGGTCCGCGGCGACGCGCAGTGGCGTGTCGTCGACGGCGCCGGTCTCGCGCCAGCGCTCCAGCCGGCGCCCGAGCTCGGGCACGGCGACCGCGAGTTCGCGGAAGCCGTGGATCTCGTCGCCGACGTCGCCGATCAGCGCGGTCGCGGCCTCGTTCGCCAGCTTCATGCGACCGCTGCCGTCGACCAGCAGCACACCGGTGCGCAGGCGGCGGATGATGAGTTCGTTGACCTGCGCGAGGTGCTCGTTTTCCGTCGTGCGCAGCGCGGCGAGCTCGTAGCTCTCGCGCATCTGCCGGCCCAGCACGTTCATCACCGTGGCCAGTGCGAGGTAGCCGACCGCGAACATCACCGGCTCGGCGACGAGGCGGCGCGCGCCCCCGTCCGCGCGGCTCCAGGCGTATTCGCCGATCAGCAGGACCACCGCGGTCGAGGCGAACGCGAAAGCGATGCGCGAGGGCAGCAGCAGCGCCGCGGCGCCCACGTTGAACATCAGCATCAGCGCGATGCCGGTGCCCGCCGACGGGAGCGCGTGCATGGCGAGCATGCCGAAGAAGAGGTCGGCCGCGATCCCGATGCCCGCGGCGAGCCGCACGTCCAGCCGGCGGCCGAGCCCGAGCCCGACCAGCGCGATGAAGAGATAGGTGAGGACGACGGCCTGCGCGAGTAGCTCGTAGCGCGGCTCGTCGATGAAACCCGATACCGGCCCGAACACCAGCAGCACCAGGAGCGCGGCCTCGAGCGCCCGGAACAGGTTGAAGAGCCGCAGCTCGCGGTAGAGGACGTGGTCGGCGTCGAGGGGGGTGACGACGGTATTCAGCGGCACGGCGCGCGTCCGGCGGGCGGTGGCCGGAGTATAGGTACCTGATTCTCCGGGCGTTCGGCCGGGGTCGGTTTTGCCCGGCCCGCCCCGATCGGCGACAATACCGGCCCCTCGCGCCGGCCCGGTCGGGCCTGCACCCGCGCGCGAGCCCCACGTCCATCCTTCGGTGACGCATGAATTTCCACGAATACCAGGCGAAGCAGCTTTTCGCCGACTACGGCATCGCCGTTCCCAAGGGCATCGTCGCCCGCTCGCCGGACGCGGCCGTCGCGGCGGCCAAGCAGATCCCGGGCGACCTGTGGGTCGTCAAGGCGCAGATCCATGCGGGTGGCCGCGGCAAGGCCGGCGGCGTGAAGCTGGCGAAGTCGTACGACGAGGTTGCGCAGTACGCCAAGCAGATGCTCGGCACGAAGATGGCCACGTACCAGACCGCGGGCGTGGAGCTGCCGATCGACAGCGTGCTGATCTCCGAAGGCACGGACATCGCGAAGGAGCTCTACCTCTCGGTGCTCGTCGACCGCTCGACCAAGACGGTGACCTTTATCGCCTCGGCCGAAGGCGGCATGGACATCGAGCAGGTCGCGCACGAGAAGCCCGAGGCGATCCACGCGCTGCACATCAACTACGTCGAGGGCCTGCAGCCGTACCAGTGCCGCGACCTCGGCTTCGCGATGGGCCTCAACGCCAAGCAGGTCGGGCAGCTGACCAAGATCATGACCGGCCTGTTCAAGCTGTTCATGGAGAAGGACCTGGCGCTCGTCGAGCTCAACCCGCTCGCGATCCTCACCAACGGCGACCTCGCCGTGCTCGACGGCAAGGTCGATTCCGACGACAACGCCTCGTTCCGTCATCCCGAGCTGGTCGCCATGCGCGACACGCGCCAGGAAGACGAGACCGAAGTGCTCGCGTCGAAGTACGACCTCAACTACGTCACGATGGACGGCGACATCGGCTGCATGGTCAACGGCGCGGGCCTGGCCATGGCGACCATGGACGTCATCTCGCTCAACGGCGGTTCGCCGGCGAACTTCCTCGACGTGGGCGGCGGCGCGACGAAGGAGCGCGTGACCGAAGCCTTCAAGCTGATCCTGTCTTCCGACAAGGTGAAGGCGATCTTCGTGAACATCTTCGGCGGCATCGTCCGCTGCGACATGATCGCCGACGGCATCATCGCGGCGGTCAAGGAAGTCGACGTAAAGGTTCCGGTGATCGTGCGCCTCGAGGGCACGAACGTCGAAGCGGGCAAGGAGCTGCTGCGCAACTCCGGCCTCGCCATCACGGCGGCCGACGACATCAACGACGGCGCGAAGAAGGCCGTCGCGGCCGTCAAGCAGGCCGCCTGAGACTTCCACGACGCGCGGCATTGATCCGCGCGTCCGACACAGGAACAAGAAAACAATGTCCGTCTTGATCAACAAGGACACGAAGGTGCTCGTGCAGGGCTTCACCGGCTCGCAGGGCACCTTCCACGCGCAGCAGATGCTCGACTACGGCACCCAGGTCGTGGGCGGCGTGACCCCGGGCAAGGGCGGCACCGAGCATCTCGGCCTGCCCGTGTTCAACACGATGGAAGAGGCCGTCAAAGCGACCGGCGCGGACGCGTCGGTGATCTACGTCCCGCCGCCGTTCGCGGCCGACGCCATCATGGAGGCCGCGGCCGCCGGCATCCGCGTCATCGTCTGCATCACCGAGGGCATCCCGGTGCTCGACATGCTGCGCGCGAAGAACGTGCTCAACGGCTATCCGGAGACGGTGCTCGTCGGCCCGAACTGCCCGGGCGTGATCACGCCGGGCGAGTGCAAGATCGGCATCATGCCGGGTCACATCCACCAGCCCGGCAAGATCGGGATCGTCTCGCGCTCGGGCACGCTCACGTATGAAGCGGTGAAGCAGACGACCGACGTCGGCCTCGGCCAGTCGACCTGCATCGGCATCGGCGGCGACCCGATCAACGGCACCAACTTCATCGACGCGCTGCGCTGGTTCCAGGACGATCCGCAGACCGAGGGCATCATCATGGTCGGCGAGATCGGCGGTTCGGCCGAGGAAGAAGCAGCCGAATTCATCAGCCAGTACGTCACCAAGCCGGTCGTGGGCTTCATCGCCGGCGCGTCGGCCCCGAAGGGCAAGCGCATGGGGCATGCCGGCGCGATCGCCTCCGGCGGCTCGGGCACGGCCGAGGGCAAGTTCGCGGCGCTGGAAAAGGCGGGCGTCGTCACGGTGAAGTCGCCGGGCGACCTCGGCGCAGCCATCGCCAAGCGCCTCGCCGGCTGATCCACCGCATCGCGATGTACGGAACGGCCGCCTCCGGGCGGCCTTTTCCGTTTCGGCCGCCTCGGCCCTCATCGCGCCGCGCGTAAAATCGCGCGATCCGCACAGGAGTGGCGCATGGCCCTGCGAATCGCACTCGCGCAGTTCGACTTTCCCGTCGGCGACGTCGACGGCAATGCGCGCCGCATCGAAGCGCTGATCGCGCAGGCGCGCGACGAGCACGGCGCGGGGCTCGTGGTGTTCCCCGAGCTCGCACTGAGCGGCTATTCCCCCGAGGACCTGCTGCTGCGCCCCAGCTTCCTCGCCGACTGCGAGCGCGCGCTGATGCGCATCGCGGCCTCGACACGCGGCATCACCGCCGTCGTCGGCTGGCCCGAAACGGCGGGCGCCGTCGTCTACAACGCGGCGAGCGTGCTGCGCGACGGCCGCGTCGAGCGCACCTACCGCAAGCGCGAGTTGCCGAACTACGCGGTCTTCGACGAGCGCCGCTACTTCTCGGTCGATCCGGACGGCGGCGACTGCGTCGTCGACGTCGACGGCGTGCAGGTCGGCGTGGTGATCTGCGAGGACCTGTGGTTTCCCGAGCCGCTCGCCTCGACGGTCGCCGCCGGCGCCGAGCTCGTGGTCGTGCCGAATGCCTCGCCGTTCGAGCACGACAAGCACGGCCTGCGCGATGCGCTGCTCGCCGAGCGCACGCGCGACACCGGCGTGGGGATCGCCTACGTCAACGTGGTCGGCGGGCAGGACCATGTCGTCTTCGACGGCGCCTCGGTGGTCGCCGACGGCGACGGTTGCGTGCACCCGGCGGCCGCCGCATTCACCGACGAATGGCTGGTCGTCGATTACGACGCCACGCGGCGCGCGTTCACGCCGGTGAAGTGGATGCAGGACGGCGACGAGAGCCGCGAGGCGCTCGCCTGGCGTGGCATCGTGCGCGGCACGCGCGACTACTGCCGCAAGAACGGCTTCGACAAGGTCTGGCTCGGGCTGTCGGGCGGCATCGATTCATCGCTGGTGCTGGCGATCGCCGTCGATGCGCTCGGAGCAGACAACGTCACCGCGGTCCGGCTGCCGTCGCGCTACACCGCAGGACTGTCGAACGACCTCGCCGCCGAGCAGTGCGAGCGACAGGGCGTGCGCCTGCTGACGCTCCCGATCGAGAAGCCGTTCGAGGGCTATCTCGAGACGCTCGCCGAAACGTTCGCCGGCCGCGACGTGGACACGACCGAGGAGAACCTTCAGTCGCGCATCCGCGGCGCGATGCTGATGGCACTGTCGAACAAGTTCGGCGGCCTGCTGCTCACGACCGGCAACAAGAGCGAATACGCCGTCGGCTACGCCACGATCTACGGCGACATGGCGGGCGGCTATGCGCCGATCAAGGACGTCTACAAGACGGACGTGTTCCGGCTCGCGCGCTGGCGCAACACGGTCGGCGACGCGGTGGTGCCCGAGGGCGTGATCGAGCGGCCGCCGTCGGCCGAGCTGCGCGAAAACCAGAAGGACCAGGACTCACTGCCGCCCTACGACGTGCTCGACGGGATCCTGCAGCGGCACGTGGACGGCGAGCAGTCACGCGACGAGATCGTCGCCGCCGCCTTCGATGCGGCGACGGTCGATCGCGTCCTCCGACTGGTGCGCATCTCGGAGTGGAAGCGGCACCAGGCCGCGCCGGGCCCGAAGATGACCCGTCGCGCCTTCGGCCGCGAGCGTCGCTACCCGATCAGCAGCGGCTACCGCTGACCGCGGTCAGCCTGCGGTGGCGGGGTGGATCACCGCCGACACCTGCGAGACGCGGTTCGCGGGGAAGCCACCGCGTCGTGCGTGCTCCCGCACCGCGGCTTCGTCGGGCGCGTCGTAGACGCAGTAGATGCGGTCGCCGGTGACGTAGCTCTGGCGCCACTGGATGTCCGGTCCCATCTCGCGCAGCACGGCGCAGGAGGCCCCGGAGATCTCCCTGAGCTGCTCGGGGGTGAGCGCGCCCGCGCCCGGGATGTCGCGTTCGATCACGTACTGCGGCATGGCCGATCCTCCTGTGGGATCGGACGAGTCTGCGGCGGTGTCGCCGGACGCCGCGCGCCGCTGGTCGGTCGAACGCGATCGATCCAATGAAAAACGCCGCCCGGAGGCGGCGTCTTCGTACCGACGTCGGGCCGTCAGTGCCCGAGGGCGGACTTCTCGGTGCCCAGCGGGTTCAGGCGACGCAGGCGGCTCGGGTAGTCGGGCCAGTTGCCGCGCAGGAACGGATGGTCCGGCGCCGCCTTCTGCAGCTCGGCGCGCGCGCCGGCGGCGAGGTCGGCCTGGCCCAGAGCGGTGTACGCCGCGGCGAGCGTGGCGATCGCATCGTTCTGGTACGCCGACTGCGGATAGTTCTCGATCACGTACTTCGCGCGGTCGATGGCGGCCACGTTGGCATCGCGGCGCAGGTAGAACAGCGCCGTGTCCATCTCGTACCGGGCGAACATGTCGCGCAGCTTGGCCATGCGCTCGCGCGCATCGGCGGCATAGCGGCTGTTGCCGTAGCGTTCGGCGACGATCGAGAAATCGTTGTAAGCCTGCATCGGCGTCGACAGGTCGCGGCGGGCCGGGTCGAGGTGCCACACGCGCTGGAGGAACACCGCGTCGCGGCTCGAGTTCACCAGGCCGCGCAGGTAATAGAGGTACGCGATCTCGCGATGGGTCGGATAGGTGCGGATGAAGCGGTCGATCGTGCTGACCGCGTCCTCGTGCTTGCCCGACTTGTACTGCGCGTAGGCCGTCTCGATCAGCGCCTGCTCGGTGTAAGCGCCGTACGGGTACTGCGCCACGAGGCGGCGGTAGGTCTCCTCGGCACTCGACCAGTTGCCGTTGGTCATCGACCGGTGGCCCTTCTGGTACAGCGTCTCGACGGGCTGGCCCTCGTTGGCGTCCTTGTCGCGGTTCTTGAAGCGCGCGCAGCCGGCGCCGGCGAGGAGCGAGACCGCGAGGACGGCGGCCGCCGCACCACGGAGGAGGGTGGCGGCAGACGGGCGGAAGGCGGAGCGATGGGCCATGGGATCGACGGGCGTCGGACCGGGAGACAGGAAGGCCGGATAATAGCAGGCCCGTCTTAACCGGCCCTGCGCTGGTGGACCCCCGCCAGCAGGCCGTTCCGAATGCCGCAGACCATCACCTTCGAAGCCCGCGTCCCCGACGCCTGCGCCGGGCGCCGCTTCGACGCGGTGCTCGCCGAACTCTTCCCCGAGCACTCGCGCTCGCGGCTCGCCGGGTGGATCAAGTCCGGCCAGGCACGTCTCGACGGCCGCGACGCACGCCCGCGCGACCCGGTCCGCGGCGGCGAGCTCGTGACGGTCGACGCCGAGATCGGCATCCGGACCGACGCCCCGGCCGAGGACATCGCGCTCGACGTGCTCTACGAGGACGCCGACGTCATCGTGATCGACAAGCCGGCCGGCCTCGTCGTGCATCCGGGCGCCGGCAACCCGGCGGGCACGCTGGTGAACGCGCTGCTGCATCGCGACCCCACGCTGTCGGCGCTGCCGCGCGCGGGCATCGTGCACCGGCTCGACAAGGACACCTCGGGCGTCATGGTCGTCGCGCGCACGCTGCAGGCGCATACCTCACTGGTCGACCAGCTCTCCGCACGCGCGGTGCACCGCCAGTACCTCGCGGTCGTGGTGGGCGCGCTGGTCTCGGGCGGCACGGCGAACGCGGCGATCGACCGCCATCCGCGCGATCGCCTGCGCATGGCGGTGCGCGAGGACGGCAAGGCGGCGGTGACCCATTTCCGCCTGCGCGAGCGCTTCCGCGCGCACACGCTGCTCGAGTGCCGGCTGGAGACGGGGCGAACGCACCAGATCCGCGTGCACATGGCGCACCTCAAGCATCCGATCGTCGGCGATCCGCTCTACGGCGGGCCGCTGAAGCTGCCGCGCGGTGCGTCCGACGAGACCATCGCCACGCTGCGGGGCTTCAAGCGCCAGGCACTGCACGCCGAGACGCTGGAGTTCGCGCATCCCGTTTCCGGCGAGCCGGTGCGTTGCACCGCGCCCGTACCGGCCGACCTGCGCGAACTGGTCGACGCACTGCGCCGCGACCTTCGCGAGCACGACGAGCGCAGCCGTTGAATCCGTTCCTGCCCGCCGACTGGCCGTCGCCGCCGGGCGTGCAGGCGCTGTCGACCCTGCGCCATGGCGCAGGCCGATCGCAGGCCCCATTCGACACGTTCAACCTCGGCAACCGGCAGGCCGCCGACGGCGACGCACCGTCGATCGTGGAGGCCAACCGCGTCGAACTCACCGAGCGCCTGGCGCTGCCGTCGCCGCCGCGCTGGCTGCGCCAGGTGCACGGCACGGGCGTGGTGCGGTTCGACCGCGACGACGCGTTCGAGGGTGAACCCGAAGCCGATGCCGCGGTGACGTCCGATGCGGGCGTCGTGCTCGCGATCCTCACCGCGGACTGCCTGCCCGTCCTGTTCTGCGCACGCGACGGCTCGGAGGTCGGCGGCGCGCATGCGGGCTGGCGTGGGCTCGCCGACGGCGTGCTCGAGGCGACGGTCGCGGCGATGCGC
>NZ_BAAGAB020000090.1:0-8877 GCF_047159895.1 Lysobacter xanthus | reverse complement strand
GCCCGCTGGAAGTCCCGCCGGAGCTCGACACGTCGCCCGCCGCCACCCCCGTGACCGGCAGCGCGACCGCGTCGACCACGCAGCAGGCCGCGTCGCAGGCGTCGTCGCTGGGCTTCACCGTCGCCGGCGAACGCGACGCGGTATTCGCGCGCCTGGGCGATGCGATCGCGGCCGTTCCGGGCGCCAAGGTCACGAACCGCGCTCCGCTGCTGGGCGCCTACGACGTCGACTACTCCGGCTCGAACTTCCTCGTGCGCGTCACGGCGGGCTCGGGCGGCACGTATGTCGCCGCGGTCGATCCGCGCGGGCTGCCCGCAACGGGCGAGGCGGCACGTCGACTCGTGGCCGCGCTCAAGGCATCGCTCGCCCCCTGAGGCCTCGCGTACGGCCCAAGCAGGAACGGCGCCCTAGGGCGCCGTTCTCGTTTCGGGGATCCGTGCCGGTCAGCGTTCGAGCATCGGCAGCTTGTCGGGCACGCCTTCCCAGTCCTTGGCGTCCGGCATGCCGTCCTTGCGCGCCGTGATCGCCGGCCACGCCTTCGACAGCTCGGCATTGAGCGCGATGAACTGCTCCTGGCCCGCGGGGACATCGTCCTCGGGGTAGATCGCGTTGATGGGGCACTCGGGCTCGCAGAGCGTGCAGTCGATGCACTCGTCCGGGTCGATCACGAGGAAGTTCGGCCCCTCACGGAAGCAGTCGACCGGACAGACCTCGACGCAGTCGGTGTACTTGCACTTGATGCAGTTCTCGGTAACGACGAAGGGCATGATGGTGCTTCCGTGATGGCCGGCGTCGCGGCGCCTGAAACGAAACAACCCGCGCATCGCTGCACGGGTTGCCGGTGTGGCCTGTCGCGACTTAACCGTGCGCCGGACCGTGGATATGGCGCTCCCTACGGGATTCGAACCCGTGTTTTAGCCTTGAGAGGGCCACGTCCTAGGCCTCTAGACGAAGGGAGCAGAGGTAAGCGCTGGAAGCTCCGTCCGGCGCGGCGTGTAGTATAGGCGGGCTCACTGTCCCGCGGCAATGGGCCCACCTCCACTTCGCGGCCCCGCCCGCTGATGACCGACGCTTCCCACGCCGCCTTGACGATCATTCCGCGCGATGCGCACAACGTGTCGCGCCGCGACATCAGCCCGAACGCCCTGCGCGTGCTCTACAAGCTGCGGGAGGCGGGTTTCGGCGCGCACCTCGTCGGCGGTGCCGTACGCGACCTGCTCATCGGCGGGCACCCGAAGGACTTCGACATCGCGACGGACGCCACGCCCGAACAGGTGCGCGGCCAGTTCCGCAATTGCCGCCTGATCGGCCGCCGCTTCCGTCTGGCGCACGTGGTCTTCGGCCGCGAGATCATCGAGGTCGCGACGTTCCGCGCGAACCAGCCCGTCGACGACGACGTCGAGGCGCACGAGGTCGAGGCGGTCGTCCGCGACAACGTCTTCGGCAGCATCGAGGAAGACGCGGTACGCCGCGATTTCACCGCGAACGCGCTGTACTACTCGATCGAGGACTTCTCGATCCGCGACTACGTGGGCGGCTTCGAGGACGTTCAGGCGCGCGTGCTCCGCCTGATCGGGGACCCGGAGCGCCGCTATCGGGAAGATCCGGTGCGCATGCTGCGCGCGATCCGCCTCGCGGCGAAGCTCGGGTTCACCATCGAGAGCGCGACCGCCGAACCGATTCCTCGGCTCGCGACGCTGCTGCGTGACGCGGCACCGGCACGCCTCTTCGAGGAGTGCCTCAAGCTGTTCCTGTCCGGCCACGCGGTGCAGAGCTTCCTCGGTCTCGAGTCGCACGGGCTGCTGGACGTGCTGTTCCCGGAAACCGGCGCTGCCCTGCGGAGCAACCGCAGCGGCGCGCTTCGTCGGATGGTGCTGAAGGGGCTCGGCGATACCGACGCCCGCATCGCGGCCGACGAACCGGCGTCACCTGCGTTCCTGTTCGCGCTGCTGCTGTGGCCGGCCTATTGCCGTGCTCTCGCGCGCCTGCAGGCGGACGGCGTGCACGCGCCCGAGGCGCAGCAGCGCGCGGCCGACCGCGTCACGCTGCACCAGATGGACACCATCGCGCTGCCGCGCCGGTTCTCGTTGCCGATGCAGGAGATCTGGCTGCTGCAGCCGCGCTTCTCGCAGCGCCAGCGCCGTCGCGTGTTCCGGCTCATCTCGCATCCGCGTTTCCGCGCGGCCTTCGATTTCCTCGTGCTGCGCCTCGTGGCATCGGACGAGCACCAGGCCGACGTCGAGTTCTGGCGCGAGGCACAGCTGCATCCGGACGCCGCGGTGAATGCCGCCGAGTTCGCGGCGGACGAGGACGAGGCCGGCGACAAGCCGCGCCGCAGGCGTCGCCGTCGCCGCACGGGCGGCGGTCCCGAGTGAGCGCGCCGGTCGAGGCCTTCATCGGGCTCGGCGCCAACATCGGGAATGCCGCGCAGGCGCTCGACGCCGCGTTCGGCTGGATCGACGACCTCGAAGGCGTTCGCCTCACCGCGCGGTCGCACCTCTACCGCACGCCCGCATGGGGCGTGACGGACCAGCCGGATTTCATCAACGCGGCCGCGCGCGTCGAGACCACGCTCGACCCGCACGCACTGCTCGACGCGCTGCTCGCGCTCGAGCGACGCGCCGGACGCGATCGCCAGGCGGCCGGCCGCTGGGGCCCGCGCACGCTCGATCTCGACCTGCTGCTCTACGGCAGCCGCCGGATCGACGACGACGGCCTTCGCGTGCCGCATCCGCACCTTCACGAGCGCGCCTTCGTGCTCGTGCCGCTGGCCGAGATCGCACCCGCGCTGGTGCTCGAGGGGCATGGCCCGGTCGGCGCACTGCTGGCCGGCATGGCGACGGCGGACATCGAGGCGCTACGCTAGCGCCATGTACGCGAATGCCGCCGGCGACACGACGTCGCCCGTCACCCTCCCGCAGCTGCTGCAGGCCCGCACGGACGGCCGGCGGCTGACCATGCTCACGTGCTACGACGCGGGCTTCGCGCGCGCGATCGACGCCGCGGGGGTCGACACCGTGCTCGTCGGCGACTCGCTCGGCATGGTGGTGCAGGGGCACGGCAGCACGCTTCCCGTCACCGTCGACGACATCGCCTACCACGTGGCCTGTGTCGCGCGTGGCCTGCACCGCGCGCTGCTGATCGCGGACATGCCGTTCCAGTCCGACGCCAACGCATCAGTGGCACTGGGCGCGGCGACGCGCTTCCTCCGCGCGGGCGCGGCGATGGTCAAGATCGAGGGTGCGGGTTTCAAGCTCGACGTCATCCGGCACCTGGTCGAGCGCGAGATTCCGGTCTGCGCACACCTCGGCCTGACGCCGCAGTCGGTGTTGCGCCTGGGCGGCTATCGCGTGCAGGGGCGTGACGAGGATGCCGCGACGCGCATGCTCGACGACGCGCGCGCGGTGGAGGCGGCCGGCGCATCCATGCTGGTGCTCGAATGCGTGCCGTCGGAGCTCGCCGCACGCATCACCGCGTCGCTCTCGATTCCCACCATCGGCATCGGCGCCGGTGCCGCGTGCACGGGGCAGGTGCTGGTGCTGCACGACATGCTCGGCCTGCGGCACGGTCGACGGCCACGCTTCGTCAAGGATTTCCTGGCCGAGGGCGGCAGCATCCAGGGCGCCATCGAGGCCTTCGTCCGCGAAGTGCACGCCGGTAGCTTCCCGTCCGCCGCGCACGGCTACGCCTGACATGACGACGGTCGTCGACGAACTCGCACGGCTGCGCGACACGGTGCGCCGCTGGACGCGGGCGGGCGAGCGCGTCGCGTTCGTGCCGACGATGGGCAACCTGCACGACGGCCACTTCGCGCTGGTGCGCCTCGCGCGCCAGCACGCGGATCGAGTGGTGGCGAGCGTCTTCGTGAACCCGACGCAGTTCGGTCCGAACGAGGATTTCGCCCGTTATCCGCGCACGCCGGAGCGCGACGTGGCCGGGCTCCGCGAGGCCGGCTGCGACGTGCTGTGGATGCCGGACGTGCCGACCATGTATCCGTTCGGCGCGGCGAATGCCGTGCAGGTGCGCGTCCCGGGCATCACCGACGTGCTGGAAGGCGCGCACCGCCCGGGCCACTTCGACGGCGTGGCGACGGTGGTCACGCGCCTGTTGCTGCAGGTGCAGCCCGACGTGGCCGTCTTCGGGCGCAAGGATTACCAGCAGCTCGCGGTGATCCGCTATCTCGCGCACGAACTGTCCTTCCCGGTCGAGATCGTTCCGGGCGAGACCGTGCGCGATACCGACGGGCTCGCCATGAGCTCGCGCAACCAGTACCTGTCCGCCGAAGAGCGGGCGAGGGCGCCGGTGCTGTACCGCACGCTGTGCGCGATGCGCGACGCCGCTTGTGCGGGTGAGGCCCTCGCGGACGTCGAGGCGCGCGCAGTGGCCAGCCTCGCGGATGCGGGCTTCGACACGGATTACATCGTCGTCCGCCGGCGCGACTTCGGCGTCGCGGCGCCGGAAGACACGGCGCTGGTCGCACTGGTCGCGGCCCGGCTCGGCAGCACCCGCCTGATCGACAACCTGGAGTTCGAGCGACCGTCCGGCGGCGGCTGAGCCCGCTCATGTTGCAGCGCGCCATGCGCTGCTAGACTTCGCGCCTCCGATGCCCGCGACCCGCGGGACGAGCTGCCGACATGTTCCTGAACCTGCTCAAGGCCAAGATCCACCGCGCCACCGTGACCCATGCCGAGCTGCATTACGAAGGCTCGTGCGCGATCGACGGCCGACTGCTCGACATCTCGGGCATCCGTGAGTACGAGCAGATCCACGTCTGGAACGTCAACCAGGGCACGCGCTTCGTGACCTACGCGATCCGTGCCGACGAAGGCAGCGGGACGATCTCCGTCAACGGCGCCGCTGCGCACCGCGCGGCCCCTGGCGACCTCGTGATCATCGCGGCCTACGGCCACTACGACGAAGCCGAAGCCGCTCGCTTCGAGCCCACGCTCGTCTACGTCGACGCGGACAACCGCCTGACGCACACCAACCGCAAGATCCCGGCACAGGCCGCCTGACGGCGGCGGGATCACCCGTCCTTTCGCGGCAAGCGGCAGAATGCGGGGCTTCCATTCCGACCTGCCGACGAGCCACGGATGACGCCCGCCGACCGCCTCGCTCCCCTCCGCGCCGACGCGGCGCGCGTGCTCGACCGCCCGCTGCGGGACCTGATCGCCGACGACCCGGACCGCGTGATCGACTTCGCGCTGCGGGTGGGTCCGCTGCATGCCAACTTCGCCCGCCAGCGCTACGACCGCGCGGCGCTGGACGCGTTGTTCCGGCTCGGCGAGTCGCTCGACTTCGATGCGCGGCTGCAGGCGCTGTTCGAAGGCGAACATGTCAATTCGACGGAAGGCCGGCCCGCGCTGCACACCGCGCTGCGCGGTGACGCGACCGATGCGCCGACCGCCACGGCGTCGCACGGCATGGCGCGCGAAGCCCGCGAGGCGATGCGTGCCGTCGTGGACGCGATCGCGCGCTCCGGCGTCACGGACGTAGTCAGCGTCGGCATCGGCGGCTCCGACCTCGGGCCGCGGCTCGCGGTCGATGCGCTGTCTCCGCCCGGTGGTCCGCACGTGCGGGTGCATTTCCTGTCGAACGTCGACGGACACGCCGCGCAGCGCGTGCTGGCGCTGCTCGATCCGTCGACCACCGCCGCGCTGCTGATCTCCAAGAGCTTCGGTACGCAGGAGACGCTGCTCAACGGACGGCTGTTGCGCGACTGGCTGGGCGACGACTCGCGTCTCTACGCGATCACGGCGAATCCGGCGCGCGCCGCGGAGCAGGGGATTCCGCAGCACCGCATCCTGCCGATGTGGGACTGGGTCGGCGGTCGCTATTCCATGTGGTCGACCGTGGGCCTGCCGATCGCCATCGCGATCGGCATGGAGGGCTTCGAATCGATGCTCGCCGGCGCCGCCGAGATGGACGAGCACGTGCTGCGCGAGCCGGTCCGTCGCAATCTCGCCGCCTGGCATGCGCTCACCGCCGTGTGGAACCGCAATGCGCTCGACCTCGCGAGCCATGCGGTACTGCCGTACGACGACCGCCTGCGCCTGCTGCCCAGCTACCTGCAGCAACTCGTGATGGAGAGCCTCGGCAAGTCCGCGCGCGAGGACGGCTCGCCTGTCGGCGTCGACACCGTGCCGATCTGGTGGGGTGGGGCAGGCACCGACACGCAGCACAGCTTCTTCCAGGCGCTTCACCAGGGAACGACGATCGTGCCCTGCGACTTCATCGGCATCGTCCGCCCCGATGCGCCTCACCGTGCGAACCACGATGCGCTGCTGTCGCACCTGCTCGCGCAGAGCGAGGCGTTCGCCAACGGCCAGGACAGCGACGACCTGCATCGCCACTATCCGGGCGGCCGCCCCAGCACCATGTTCCTGCTCGATGCGCTGACGCCGCATGCGCTCGGCGCGCTCGTGGCCCTGTACGAGCACAGCGTCTTCCTGCAGTCCGTGGTCTGGGGCATCAATGCCTTCGACCAGTTCGGCGTGGAACTCGGCAAGCAGATCGCAAATCGCCTATTGCCGGCGGTGCGCGGCGAGGCGGAGGCCGACGACGTGGTGACGCGCGCGCTGATTGCGGAGATCGCGACGCTGCGCTGAGCCTCAGCGCGGCGTCTTCGGGCGCCGGGGCGTCGAGGTGTCCGTGCGGCGTGTCGCCGCGCGCGGCGTCGCTGCTTTCTTCGTCCGGGTCGCGTCGCCCTTGGGTGCGCGTGGCTTCGGTCGCGGCAACGCGGCCGCGGTCGCCTCGAGCACGCGCACCAGCCAGTCGCCGTCGTCCCAGAGATCGGGCGCGATGCGCAGGTACGGTTTGGCACCGGGGTAGGGTGGTCCGAAGGCGGGCTCGGCGGCGGTCGCGATGGCCTCGCGGCCGGGTGCCGTGTCCTTGACGAACAGCACGTCGTCGCAGACGAACGCCACCGGCACGCCGTCGTGATACAGGCAGTACTCGCCGAACATGCGCTTGGTCGAGTACGCGGCGCGGCGCGGGCCGAGCTGGTCGACGAGGAATTCGATGGTGCCGGGATCGGTGGCCATGGCGTGCGACCAAGCGGGAGTCAGGCAGGCAATCTACGCCGGCGTCGGCCCGCCGTCGCGCATAGGGGCCGTGGAGATGCCTGCACTCGGGCGCGCACCGGCATGGCGTGCCAGTGCCCATTCGACGCTCTCACGCACCACGGGGTCGTCGACGTCGCGCCTCGATTCGAGTGCGGCGAGCACCGCGGGCGTGGTCGGCGCGTTGCCGAGCGCGATCGCGATGTTGCGCAACCAGCGTGCATGGCCGCTGCGGCGGATCGCCGTGCCTTCCGTGCGGCGCAGGAATTCCTCTTCGCCCCATGCGAACAGCTCGGGCAACGTCGCGCGGTCGAGATCGTTGCGCGCGCGGAAGTCGGGTTCGTCGGTGCGCCGCGCGAACTTGTTCCAGGGGCAGACCAGCTGGCAGTCGTCGCAGCCGAAGATCCGGTTGCCCATGAGCGGTCGCAGCTCGGGGTCGATGGCGCCTTCGTGCTCGATGGTGAGGTAGGAGATGCAACGGCGCGCGTCGAGCCGGTGCGGCGCGACGATCGCCTGCGTGGGACAGATGTCGATGCAGCGGACGCACGTGCCGCAATGCGCGGTGGCGGGCGGATCGACCGGTAACGGCACGTCGACGTAGATCTCGCCGAGGAAGAACCACGAACCGCCATTCCGGTCGATGAGGCAGGTGTGCTTGCCGATCCAGCCGAGCCCGGCGTTGCGGGCAAGCGCGCGTTCGAGCACGGGCGCGGAGTCGACGAACACGCGGTGCCCGAACGGCCCGATCTCGGCGGCGATGCGCTCCGCCAGCTTCTGCAGGCGGTTGCGCATCAGCTTGTGATAGTCGCGACCGAGCGCGTACCGCGCGACGTAGGCGCGTTCGCCATCGGCCAGCGTTGTCCACGCTTCTTCGTCGTCGCGCCGGCCGTAGTCGAGCCCCACGCTGATGACGCGGAGCGTGCCGGGCAACAGTTCCGCAGGACGCGCGCGCTTCGTGCCGTGTCGAGCCATCCAGTCCATGGAGCCGTGCAGCCCCTTCGACAGCCAGTCCGCGAGGAAGGCCTCGTCGTCCGGCAGTTCGATGTCGCTGATGCCGCAGCGCTGGAAGCCCATTTCGCGGGCGAGTTCGCGCACCCGGGCCGCCGCGGCGACGAGGTCGATCGGCGCGGGAACGTCGGCGGCGAGGCTCATGGGCCAAGTATAGAATCGGCCGATGCGCGACCTCCTGCCGCTGTTCGACATCGATTCACTGCGTCGTTTCGAGGCCGCGGCGATCGCGGCGACCGGCGGCGACGACGCCCTGATGGAACGCGCGGGCCGCGCGGCCTGGCAGCACCTGCTGGCGTGTTGGCCCGCGGCGATGCGTCTGGCGGTCGTCTGTGGCACCGGCGGTAACGGCGGCGACGGTTACGTGCTCGCCCGCCTCGCGCACGAGTCCGGTCGGGACGTGGTGGTGGTCGACGCCGCGGACGAGCCGCGTCGGCACGCGGCCGCCGCCCGCGCGCAGGCGGCGTTCGTCGAAGCCGGCGGACGCGTCGGCGACGGCGATGCGCTCCCGCCTGCGGACGTGGTGGTCGACGCACTGCTGGGCATCGGTCTCGAAGGCGAGCCGCGGCCGCGCGCCGCCGCGCTGATCGACGCCATGAACGCGCAGGCGGCGCCCGTGTTCTCGCTGGATGTGCCGAGCGGCGTCGATGCGCGCGGCGTTCCGGGCGGTGCGGTGCGCGCGTCCGCCACCCTCGAGTTCCTGCTTCCGAAGGCGACGCTGCGCACGGGGCCGGCGCGCGAATGCGCCGGGCGCATCGATTGCGCGCCGCTCGACGTTCCGGGGGATGTCGATCGCCCCGAGGCGACC
>NZ_BAAGAB020000089.1:0-8920 GCF_047159895.1 Lysobacter xanthus | reverse complement strand
GGAAATCCTCGGTGCTCTGAACGAAAAAGGCCCCTGCCGGCGGAGAAAACCGGCAGGGGCCAGGGGGTCACGCGATGCGCTGAATCAGAACTTGTAGCTCACGCCCACGAGGTAGGTGCGGCCCCACTCGATGTACTCGAGCGGACGGTCCTTGGTGCCGGCATAGGTGCGGTAGGCCGAGTTGGTCAGGTTGTTCACCTGGAACAGGAGCGAGAGGCCCTTGAGCGAGGTGTCGTCGCCGAACGAGTAGCTGACCTGCGCGTCGGTGATGTTCTCGCCGACCACGTAGCGCAGCGTGCGGTTGCCCGCGAAGTTGCCGATCTCGCCGACGAAGTCGGAGCGACGACGCTGGTTGACGCGCGCCTCGAAGCCGTTCTTCTCGTAGTAGGCGGTGAAGTTGTAGACGCGGTCGGACAGGCCCGGCAGCGGAATCGGCTTGTTGCCGACGCTGCTCACGTTCGAATCGTCCGGCGGCACGGTGATGCTGCTGTCGTTGAACGTGGCGCTGGCGACAATGCCGAAGCCGTCGAGGGCCGGCGTCAGCATGTTCAGCGGCAGCGACGCGGTGAGCTCGAGGCCCTGCATCTTGCCGCCCTTGCCGTTGAACGGCGCGGTGAACGTGCCGGTCGTCTGCGGCGTCGTGCCGCCCGCGGGCACCACGTAGCCGTTCAGAAGGTCGGTGAAGTCGTAACCGTCGCGCTTCTGCGTGTAGATGTAGGTCGTCAGGTCCTTGTAGAAGTACGCCGCGGCCACGTAGGCCTTGGTGCCGAAGTACTTCTCGTAGGAGATGTCGAACGCGTTCGCCTTCCACGGATCCAGCTCGGGGTTGCCGCCGCCCGCGCCCGGCACCGCCGGCCGCTTGCTCTGGTCGACGCCGAAGTCACGCGAGGCGCGCAGCTCGTCGACGCGCGGACGCGCGACCTGCTTGGCCAGCGCGATGCGCACCGTCTGGTCGTCGGCGAGCGAGAACGCGAGGTTCATGCTCGGCAGCACGTCGGTGTACGTCTTGCCGCGCGTGTACGAGACGATCTTCTGGCCCGCGGGGCGCGAGTCGTCGTAGACGTTGCCGGTCGACGACTGGTCGACGTGCTGGACCTGCACGCCGATGTTGCCGCGGACCGGGACGCTACCCCACTGCGTGTCGATGTTCGCCTTGGCGAAGGTGGTGGTGATCTGCTCGTTCACCGTCCACGCCTTGGCGACGAGGTAGCCCGCGGCCGTCTCGCTCGGATTGAACGTCATGAAGCGGTTGACGACGCCGGGCACGTTCCAGGTCGGGATGAAACCGATGCCGGCGAAGCCGAGGTTGACCAGCCCGTACTGGAGGTCGCCCGGGATGGTGGTCGGGCCCTGCGCGCCAAGGTTGATGCTCGCCTCGGGCTGGTGCTTTTCCTTCTCGCGATCGGCGTAGTTGATGCCGACGTCGAAGTCGCGGATCCACTGCATCGCCTGCGGGCCCGGGATGTTCGCGGTCAGGCGGTAGTTCTTGAGCTCGTCGGAGACGCGCGGCACCTTGCCGTAACCCGACCCGTAGATCGTGTTGGTCACGAAGAGCTTGGCCGGGTCGTTGTAGTTGAGGCCCGGGCGGATCTGCGAGAAGCGGTCGCCGAAGATGCTCAGGTTCAGCGTGTCGAGCTGCGGCGCCGGCTGGAGCTGCAGGTTGTTCTCGAGGTTGAGCTCGTTGCGCTTGGCGCGCGACCAGCTGGCGTCCGCGACCAGCTTCACGCCGCCGATCTTGAACTCGTTCGCCCACCCGAAGGCGTCGATCTTGTCCTTGCGGTCGTTGTACATGCCGCGCACCAGCGGATACACGCCGCTGACGGTGCCGCCGGTGAACGTACCGTTGCCGTTGACCGTCGCGCCGGTGATGTTGAGGCCCGGGCTGTAGCCGCCGTTGTAGCCGCCGAGGTTCACCTCGAACTGGTTCGCGGTGTCTTCCTGGCGCGATTCGGAGTGCAGGACGTCGAGCGTGCTGCGCCAGAACTCGCTCGGCCGGTATTCGAACGTGCCCATCACGGCGTCACGCTTGATGTAGCCGGTGCGGCGCAGCGCCTTGATGCCGTCGGAGTAGTACGTGCCGGCGGCGACGCCCGGGCGCCAGCCCGTGCCGATCGACTGCCAGGGCTCGTACAGGCCGACCTGGTTCTCCTGGATCGGCGTGTCCGAATGCGAGTAGCCGAGCGAGATGCCGAAGGTGCGGTCGGCGAACTGGTCGATGTAGCTCGCGTTGAAGCGGTTACCGAACGCGTCCTGGTTGGACGCGGCGCCGAGCGAGTTGTGCTGGCCGCGCGCGCTCACCGCGATGACGCGGTCCTGGAAGTTGAGCGGACGCACCGTCTGCAGGTCGATGGTGCCCGACAGGCCCTGGCCGACGAGGCCGGCGTCCGGCGTCTTGTACACGGTGACGCCGCTGAGCAGCTCCGACGGGTACTGGTCGAACTCGACGCTGCGGTTGTCGCCCGTGCTGACCATCTCGCGG
The DNA here is from genome assembly GCF_047159895.1 of Lysobacter xanthus. Classification (NCBI taxonomy): domain Bacteria; kingdom Pseudomonadati; phylum Pseudomonadota; class Gammaproteobacteria; order Lysobacterales; family Lysobacteraceae; genus Lysobacter; species Lysobacter xanthus. The sequence goes on along the minus strand of NZ_BAAGAB020000089.1, from coordinate 6,441 downwards.
CCGTTGAGCAGCGTGGTCGAGAAGTCGGGGCCGAGGCCGCGGACGCTGATGACCTGCGCGCGACCGGCGACGCGCTGGGCGGCGAGGCCCGGCAGGCGCGCGATGGATTCGGCGATGCTGACGTCGGGCAGCTTGCCGATGTCTTCGGCCGAGACGGCCTCGACGATCGACGTGGCGTTCTTCTTGACGTCGATGGAGCGCTCGATGCCGCGGCGAATGCCCTTCACCACGACGCTGTCGAGCTGCTTGGCGTCGTCGCTGTCGCGCTTGGCGGTCTGCGCCTGCGCCTGCGCGCCGGTCGCGAGCATCATCGCGGCGGACGCGAGCGCGACGCTCAGTAGATTGCGTTTCAGATTCATCCCCTGGTACTCCCCGAACGAAGGTGTGCGATGGGGCCTGCGATCGCTCGCCACGTGGCCCGGCCGCTGCGGCGGCCTTTCCACCGAGCTGCGGCGATGGTAGAGGCCGGCCTCCCTGCACAAATCGCCCTGCAAACGTATTCATGCCCGGGCGCCGCCGCGCGACGGAACATGCGGGCTCCAGCCACGCGGTGGGGACGGCATGCGGACGAACCGGTTCAGGCGCGCGCTCGGTGTGCTCGTGCTCGCGGGCTGTGCGACCGCCGCCCCCGCGCGCACGCCGCCCGACTGGCGCGACCAGGTCGTCTACTTCCTGATGATCGACCGCTTCGACAACGGCGATCCCCGCAACGACGACCAGGGCGCGGGCGAATTCGACCCGCGCGACGGCGCACGCTACAGCGGTGGTGACCTCGCCGGCGTCACCCGTCGCCTCGACTACATCCGCGGTCTCGGCGCGACCGCCGTCTGGATCACGCCGCCGGTCGCGCACCAGTGGTGGAACCCGCGGGCGAACTACGGGGGCTACCACGGCTACTGGGCCGAGGACTTCTCGAAGGTCGACGCGCATTTCGGCACGCTCGCCGATTACCGCGCGCTCGCCGACGGCCTGCATGCACGTGGCATGCAGCTGGTGCAGGACATCGTGGTGAACCACGTGGCGGACCATTTCCGCTACGAGGCCGACCCGGGCCGCGATCCCGCGAACGGGTACATGCCGGTGCCGGACCCGCTCGGCCGCGCCGCGCCGACGCAGGCGCCGTTCGACCTCAACGATCCGCGCCGCGCGCGCGATCGCGCCGCCGGCATCTACCACTGGACGCCGGACATCGCCGACTACGCGGATCCGGTGCAGGAGAAGACCTGGCAGCTCGCCGGGCTCGACGACCTCGATACGGAGAACCCCGTGGTGCGGCGGGCGCTGCGCGCGTCCTACGGCGGCTGGATCCGCGACGTCGGCGTCGATGCGTTCCGCGTGGACACCGCCTACTACGTCCCGCGGGACTTCTTCGACGACTTCCTGAATTCGCCGGATGCCGCCGTACCCGGCGTGCTGCGCGTGGCGCGCGCTGCGGGCAAGCCCACGTTCCACCTGTTCGGCGAGGGATTCGGCCTCGACCGCGCCTTCGACGACACGCAGGCCCGCAAGATCGAGTCGTACGTGCGCGACCCGGACGGCCATGCGCTGCTGCCCGGCATGATCAACTTCCCGCTGTACGGCACCGCGCTCGACGTGTTCGCCCGCGGGCGGCCGACCGCCGAGCTCGCCGATCGCATCGAACGCATGATGCGCGTGCACGCCGCGCCGCAACTGATGCCGACGTTCGTCGACAACCACGACGTCGATCGCTTCCGCGCGGCGGGCAGCGCCGCGGCGCTGCGGCAGGCGCTGCTCATGCTGATGACGCTGCCGGGCATCCCGACGATCTACTACGGCACCGAGCAGGGCCTCGCGGGCCCGCGCGATGCCATGTTCGCCGGCGGCTACGGCTCGGGCGGGCGCGACCGCTTCGATCCGCGCAGCGCCGGCTACCGCGACCTGCAGCGCATGATCGCGCTGCGCCGTGGGCACCGGGTGCTCTCGCGCGGCGTGCCGACCCTGCTCGCGTCCAATGCCGCGGGGCCCGGCGCGGTCGCCTGGCGCATGGACCACGCGGGCGAAGCGGTGCTGGTGGCGTTCAACACCGCGGACCACCCGGTCCTGCTCGATGCGCTGGACGCGAAGATCGGCGCCCTCGCGCCCCTCTTCGCCCTCGACGGCGTGGCGCCCGCATGGAAGCCGGGCCGGCCGCTGGTGCTGCCGGCGCGCGCGGGCTACGTCTGGCGCATCGCATCGAAGGTGCTGCCCGCGCAGGCATCGCCGACGCTGCGCATCGATCCGCTGCGGCCCGCGCGCGACGACCGGCTCGCGATCGGCGGGCGCGGCCGCCCGGGTGCGGCTCTCCGGCTCGTCGTCGATGGCGACCTCGGGGCCGCCGCGACGGCGACGGCGGACGCGGCCGGTCGCTGGCGGGCGACGCTGCGCACCGACGACTTCGTCGACCCCGAAGTTCCCCACCGGCTCGTCGCCTTCGACGCGCACGCGAACGAGGCCTCGGCGCCGGTCGTTTTCCGTGCCGAGCGGGCGTGGCGCGAGGCCGGCGTGGTCGAGGATCCGGCCGGGGACGACACCGGGCCCGACGGTCGTTACCGCTATCCGGCCGATCCCGGCTGGACGATGAACCGTCCGGGCGACCTGCGCCGCGTGCGGGCGTCCACCAGCGGCGGCGCGTTGCAGCTCGACATCGGCCTCGCGCGGCTCACCCGCAGTTGGAATCCGGCCAATGGCTTCGACCACGTCGCGCTGACCGTCTACATCGAGGTGCCCGGCGCGGCCGGTGGCATCGCGACGATGCCGCTGCAGGATGCGACGCTCCCCGGCGGCATGCGCTGGCACCGGCGCCTGCGCATCGGCGGCTGGTCGAACCTGCTCACCTCCACCGACGGCGCCGATGCGCGGCACGAAGGCGCGCCGGTCACGCCGGGCGCGCGGCTTGCGGTGGACGAGGCCACCGCGACGCTGCGGCTGCGCCTGCCGGCGCGCGCGCTCGGCGCGCCGGCGTCGCTGCACGGCGCACGCCTCCACGTCACCACGTGGGACTACGACGGCGGCTACCGGCCGATCACGCCGGCCGGCGGGACGAACGCGTTCGGAGGCGCCGCGGCCGACGCACCCAAGGTGCTCGACGCGGCGACGCTGGTCCTGGACTGAAGCGGGGCCACGTCAGGGCGGGCCCAGCAGGAACACCAGCGCCCGGTCGACGCGCGCCTTCCATGCGGCCTCGTTGTGCTCGGCGCCCTCGAAGACGCGGCTCGTCCAGTCGCGGCCGCGACGGTAGCCGAGGGCCGGCATCGCCGCGTCCATCCGCTGCTGGAACGGCGCATACGCCGCGTCGAGCGTGCGCGTGCCGTGGTCGAACCACAGCCGGTGCAGGCCGGCCTTCGGCAGGTGCGTCGCGAACCAGTCGATCGCGATCCCGTCGCCCGCGGGCCAGTGCGTGGACACCGCACCGGCGCCGCCGAAGACGTCGGGGCGTTGCGCGACGGCATACAGCGAGGCGAGCCCGCCCATGCTCGAGCCCATCACGAACGTGTCGCGCGGGCCCGCCTTCGTGCGGTAGTGCGCGTCGACGAAGGGCTTGAGTTCCTCGGCGAGGAAGCGGACGTAGGCATCGGAACGCAGCTGCGTCGGGTCGATGCCCGCGCGCGGATGGATGCCGGGCCCAGCGGCGCAGCCGGCATGTATTCCTGGAACCGCAGCGGCGTGTTCCAGACGCCGACCACGATCGCCTCGCGCACGCGGTGCGCGCGCACCAGCCGCGCCATCGCGCCGTCCACGTCCCAGTCCACGCCGGTGTAGCTCAGCGCGGGATCGAACAGGTTCTGCCCGTCGTGCATGTAGACGACCGGATAGCGGCGCCTGGGGTCGCGGCCGTAGGAGGGCGGCAGCCAGACGTCGACGTCGCGCGCGGCCACATACCGCGACGGCCAGTCCTGCCAGCCTTCGGTGCGACCCGTCGCCGCGAGCGGTGGCGCGTGCACGGCGTAGGCCCAGCGCAGGAACACCGGCAGCATGCGGGCCCAGGCGGCCTGCTCGTGGCGGCCGCCGTCAAGTTCGTAGAGGGCGACGTCGCCGCGGGCCGACGGGTTCGCCGCGATGCGATAGCCGACCTCGCGCAGGCCTTTGAGCCCGCCGCCGCCGTCGATGAGCTCGCGCACGTCGTCGAGCGCGTCGTTGACGCCGTCGCCGTCGCGGTCGTCGGTCTCCTCGGCGGTACCGACCGCGAAGAAGAACCGCGCGCCGTTGCGCGGCGGCGTCGTGGCCACCATCGACTGCGCGATGCGGCTGCGCGTGATCGCTGCGGTGTCGCTGCGGTCGGTGGCGAGCCAGAGCGAGGGCGAGAACCCGCCGACGCGGGCGAAGACGTCCGGGTACTGCCATCCCATGTTGAAGGCCTGCGCGCCGCCGAGCGACCAGCCGAGCACGGCGCGCGCCTCGGGCGACGGCCGCACGGCGTAGCGCGACTCGACCAAGGGCACCAGCGTGCGCACGAGCCAGTCGGCGTAGGCCGGCGCGCGGCGCCCGACGTCGCCGTACTTCGTCGGCGCGACGATGGGGCTGCCGGCCGCGCGGTCGGAGAAGCCATAGGCGCCCATGCGGTCCGGCGGCGCGTCGATCGCCACGACCACGGGTGCGCGGATCGCACCCTCGGCCTCGAGCCGCGCCAGCGTGTCGACCAGTCCGACCGCTTCGGCGTCCTGTCCGTCGTCGAGGTACAGCGTCGAACAGCCCGGCGACGCACCCGCGCGGCAACGGGCAGGCACCAGCACCCTCACGCGCAGCGGCGTGGGCGAAACCCCGGGCGCCATCAGCTGCAGGGTGTCGACCCGCGGCGGCGCCGCATGCACCGCCGGCAGCACCGCGAGGAGCAGCGCGGCGCCAACGCGTCGCCGCCAATCACCGCGGGCTGTCGCGATGCGGTCCACAATGGCGACCATGGAATACGAACTGGTCATCAAGTTCTATCGCAAGTCGTTGGAGGACGAGGGCTTCCTCGCCGGGCTCGAGGCCGAGCTGGCCCCGGTGCTGGGCGCGACCGCCCGCACCGACGGGTACGACGTGCGGCCCAAGGACATCAACTTCTTCGTGCAGACGCAGGATCCGCGGGTGACGTTCCGCAAGATCAAGTCGGTGCTCGACGCCCACGGCATCGAGCGCGGGGTGTCGGCCGCGTACCGCCTCGCGGGCGGCGCGCAGTTCACCTCGGTGTATCCGCCGCGGCCGATGCGCAAGTTCAGCCTCGACTGATCGCAGCCGCCGCGGCGCTCACTTCAGCGCCTTCAGCCGGATCGCCTGCCCGCCGCCTGCGGCGAGGTGGAGCGCGAGCACCTCGCCGCGCCTGACGCGCCGCGTTTCCACCTTGAATGCGAACGGGTTCGTGCGGAAGTCGGCCCCGTCGCCGTCGCGGTAGATCTGCGCCTCGTACGCGCGGCCGGGATCGAGGAAGTCGAGCGGCAGCGTCAGTCGGCGCGCCGATTCGTCCGTCACCGCACCGACGAACCAGTCGTTCCCGCCGCGTGCCTTGCGGGCGATGGTCACGTAGTCGCCGGGCTCGCCATTGACCACGCGCGTGTCCTCCCAGTCGGTCGGCACGTCCTCGATGAAGCGCAGCGCATCGCGATGCTGCTCGTAGTGCTCGGGCAGGTCCGCCGCCATCTGCACCGGCGAGTAGATCACCACGTAGTTCGCCAGCTGCTTGGCCAGCGTGCTCTGGAACGGCTGGCCGCCGCGGCCCTTGAGGCTGACCACGCCCGGGGTGAAGTCCATCGGGCCGGCGAGCATCCGCGTGAACACGAGGTTCGCCTCGTGCTCGGGCGGATTGGGCGGATGCCCCCAGGCGTTGTATTCCATGCCGCGGGCGCCTTCGCGCGAGATCCAGTTCGGATAGGTGCGGCGCAGGCCGGTGTCCTTGACCGGCTCGTGGTCGACGATCGCGACCTTCCGCGTCGCCGCCTCGCGCACCACACGCAACTGGTGGTTCACGCGCCACTGGCCGTCGTGCCATTCGCGCAGCACCGGGCCGCCCGCGACGTCCTGCCGCTCGATCTGGCCGGCGTCGCAGACGTAGCCCGTCTTCACCACGTCGATGCCGAGGCGCGCGTCGAGGTCGAGCGCGGCCGGCAGCTGGCGCTCGTAGTGGCTCACCGCGCAACCGGTCTCGTGGTGGCCGATGAGGTGCACGCCCTTGGCGGCCGCGTATTTCGACAGCGCCTCGATGTCAAAGTCGGGCGTGGCCTTCGTGAAGTCGAAGCCCCAGCCGTTCGCGAACCAGTTGCCGTCCCAGCCGACGTTCCAGCCTTCCACGAGCACGCCGCGGAAGCCGTGCGCCGCAGCGAAGTCGATGTAGCGCTTCGTCTCCGCGGTGGTGGCGCCGTGCTTCGGCCCGGTGGCCCAGCTGTGGTCCTCGAGGTGCAGCGACCACCACACGCCCACGTACTTCGCGGGCTTGAACCAGCTCACGTCGCCGAGCGCATTGGGCTC
>NZ_BAAGAB020000088.1:0-9027 GCF_047159895.1 Lysobacter xanthus | reverse complement strand
AGCGGTCCGCGGCGATCACCTCGCAACCCAGGCGCTGCAGCTCGATGGCGACTTCCTTGCCGAGCTCGCCGGAGCCGAGCAGGAGCACGCGCGTGGCATGGGGAGACAGCGGGGTTCCGATCGTCGGCATGGGCGGGGCGCAGGCGGAAAGCGCACAGTCTAGGGCCCGTGGGCGAGGCCGGCATCCGCGCTCCCGTTCGCGCCCGGCAGCTGAACATCCCGATGGCGACCGTTCCATCGCCGCCTCGATACGCATGCACCGCACATGCGATCCTCCACGGATGGGTGGTCGCACGCAGGGGCTCCGGGGATGTCGTGGCATGGCGATCGTCGCCCTGCTCGGCCTCTCCGCGTGCTCGCGCGACAACGTGGACCGCGATGCGCGGATCACCGGGCTGATGCTCGATTCGCAGATGCGCGAAACGAGCGGGCTCACGGTATCGCGCGTGCATCGCGGCATCCTCTGGATGCACGACGATGGCGGCAATCCGGCGCGGCTGTTCGCGGTCAACCGCGATGGCGATCGCGTGGCCACCTATCGCGTCGAGGGCGTGCCGAAGACCGACTGGGAGGACATCGCGGCGTTCGCCCGCGGTGGCCGTCAGTACCTGATGCTGGCCGACACGGGCGACAACGGCGGCCTGCGTCGCACCCTGCAGCTCCATGCGATCGAGGAGCCGCGCGCGCTCGAGAACGCGCGGCTGCGTCCGGCCTGGTCGATCGTCTTCCGGTGGCCCGATGGGCCGCGCGACTGCGAGGCGATGGCCGTGGACGAGCGCCGCGGCGAGGTGCTGCTGATCTCCAAGCGCCGCCAGCCCCCCGAGCTGTTCCGCCTGCCGCTCGCACCGCGCATCGACCCGCCGGCCGTGGCCGAGCGCATCGGCCGGCTGCGCATGCCGCCGGCGCTGGCCCCCGGCGGCGGTACGGACGAACGGGCGCCCCTGGCCGCCCAGGTCACCGCGGCGGCGATCTCGCCGAGCGGCCGGCGGCTCGCGGTGATGACCTACCGCTACCTGCTGGTCTACGAGCGCCGCGGCGACGAGGACTGGGCACGGGCGGTGGCGCGACCACCCGGGGTGCACGCCCTGCCCTGGCTGCCACAGGCCGAGGCGATGGGCTGGGACGCCGACTCCCGCCACGTCTTCGTGACGGGGGAATTCGTGCCGGCCCCGCTGTACCGCATCGACGTGGACGCTGCCGACGAGCGGCAATAGGCTTTGATATCTTTCTGATATCGTCTTCTCACTCCTGAGGGGACCACCATGAAAGAGATCCAAGCCCGTTCGCTGTCCGGCATTCCCGTCCTGCTCGGCCTCCTGGTCGCCGGCGCGGCCGACGCCGCCTTCTTCCTCCGCTCGGTCTCCGACGGCTCGCCGGTCTCGGTGGCCATCGCGGTCGTGCTCGGCGTCGTCCTGTTCGTCTCGTTGTTCGGGCTCTACGTGGTCGAACCGAACCAGGCAGCGGTGCTGAGCCTGTTCGGCCGCTACGTGGGCACCGACCGCACCGACGGCCTGCGCTGGAACAACCCCTTCTATTCCAAGAAGAAGGTCTCGCTGCGCGTGCGCAACTTCGAGAGCGGCAAGCTCAAGGTGAACGAGCTCGACGGCTCGCCCATCGAGATCGCCGCGGTGATCGTCTGGCAGATCGTCGACTCCGCCGAAGCGGTCTTCAACGTCAACGATTACGAGAGCTTCGTGCACATCCAGGCCGAGTCCGCGCTGCGCACGATGGCCACGAGCTATCCGTACGACCAGCACGAGGACGGCCAGGTCGCGCTGCGCAGCCATGCGGCGGAGATCAGCAAGCACCTGGCCGAAGAACTCGCCGAGCGCCTCGCGGACGCTGGCGTCGCGGTCATCGATGCGCGCATCAGCCACCTCGCCTATGCGCCGGAAATCGCGCAGGCGATGCTGCAGCGGCAGCAGGCCAATGCAGTGATCGCCGCGCGCACCCGCATCGTCGCCGGCGCGGTGGGCATGGTCGAGATGGCGCTCGCCGAGCTGCAGAAGAACGGCGTCGTACACCTCGACGAGGAGCGCAAGGCGCAGATGGTGAGCAACCTGCTCGTCGTCCTCTGCGGCGAGCGCGGCACGCAGCCGATCGTCAACACGGGCTCGATCTACTGATGGACGGCAACGGCATCGCACTCGCATTCGCGCTCACCAGCGTGCCGGCGTTCCTCGTCGCGCAGTCGATCGCGCGCAGTGCGCAGCGACGCGATCCCGATGCGCGCGAGGCCAACCTCGCGCGCCTGCTCGCGACGTTCATGCGCATCGTCGGCGCGGTGCTGCTGCTCGGCGGCGGCGCGATGCTCTGGGCCGGCGCCGACACGGGGCGCATCGTGACCGTCGCGCTCGCCGTCGCGCTGCTGGTGAACGGCCTCGCGATCGCGATGCTCGTCGCGGTGGTGCGGGGACGTCGGGGATGAGCGAGAAGAAGGCCTATCCGCTGCGCATCAATGCCGAGGTGATCGCGGCGGTGCAGCGCTGGGCCGACGACGAGTTGCGCAGCGTCAACGCGCAGATCGAATACGTGCTGCGCGACGCACTGCGCAAGGCTGGCCGGCTGCCCAAGCCCGGCGTCGATGAAGATCCGGAAGGCGACGCGACATGAGCACGCGGTGGAACTACAAGGTGGTGGAACTGTCCTTCAAAATGTTCGGCGGCAAGTTCGTCGAGCGCGTGCAGGCGGAGCTCGACAAGCTCGGCGCGCAGGGCTGGGAACTGGTGTCCGTGGTGCAGGCCTCCCCGGCCGACGCGACGCGCCTGTATTTCAAGAAGGAAGCCTGAGCATGAGGCGCGCCACGTTGCGTTCGCTCGCGACGCTCGTCGCCGGTATTGCGATCGCGTTTTCCGCACATGCCGCCGGACCCGATGCACGCACCGTCGCGTTGCAGCTGCTCGATCGCCTCGAAGCCGGTCAGTTCGACGCCGCCGAGCAGGCCTTCGACGCGCCGATGCGCCAGGCCGTCCCCGCCGACAAGCTCGCCGCGATGTGGCGCTCGCTGCCCGCCGCGGCCGGTCGCGGCGATGCGCAACTGCGCGACCTCGACGGCGCCACGCTCGTCGCAGTGCCGCTGCATCGCGCCGGTGTCGACCTGCTCGCCCAAGTGGTCGTCGGCACCGACGGCGCGGTCAAGGGCTTCATGGTGCGGCCGCTGCCTGCGCCGGCCGCCCCCGCGCCGCCCGCCGACGCGACCTACGTCGAGCGTCCGCTCTCCATCGGCAGCGGCGAGCGCGCGCTCCCGGGAACGCTCGCCATGCCACGCGGCGCAGGGCCGTTTCCCGCGGTCGTGCTCGTGCACGGTTCGGGCCCGCAGGACCAGGACGAGACGATCGGCGCGAACCGCCCGTTCCTCGACCTCGCCCGCGGCCTCGCGGCGAAGGGCATCGCGGTGTTCCGTTACGCCAAGCGCACCCAGGCGCATCCGGGCGAGTTCGCCGGGCGCGATTTCGGCGTCGACCATGAAACGACCGACGACGCCATCGCGGCGATCGCACTGCTGCGCGCGCAGCCCGGCATCGATCCGGCGCGCGTTGTCGTGCTGGGCCACAGCCAGGGCGGCATGCTCGCGCCGCGCATCGCCAGCCGCGCGAAGGCCGACGGCATCGTGATGCTGGCGGCGCCCGCCCGGCGCCTGCTCGACCTGCTGCCGGACCAGAACCGTTACCTCGCCACGCTCGACGGGCGCGTAGACGATGCGGAAAAAGCCGCACTCGCGCGCATCGACGCGATGATCGCCGCGGTGCGCAAGGGCGGCGACGTCGCCGCGGCGGACACGCCGATGGGCCTGCCGGCCGCGTACTGGCGGTCGACCGATGCCGTCGATCCGGTCGCCGAAGCGAAGGCCACGCGCGTGCCGATGCTGCTCCTGCAGGGCGGCCGCGATTTCCAGGTCACCGCGCCCGACTGGGCCCTGTGGACCGGCGCCTTTGGCAAGGATCCGCGCGCCACGCTGCGCTTCTATCCCACGCTCAACCACCTCGGCATCGCCGGCGAGGGGCCTTCGTCGCTGGCCGAATACGGGCGTCCGGGCCACGTCGATGCCCGGCTCATCGACGACGTCGCCACGTGGATCCTGGCGCGCAAGTGATGCTCACCTGCGAAGGCGCGTCGAAATTCCAGTACACGCTGTGCGAGGCCGGCGAGCCGCGGGCCACGATCCGCATGCCGACGCGGCCGGCCCGGGCGCGCAATGCCGCGTTCGGCTTCGGCGAGCCGGGCTACGTGGCCATCGAGGCCGCGGGAGTCGCGCACCGCGTGGAGTACGAGACGTTCGATCCGGCCGAGGGCGGCCGTCGCCGCTACCGCTTCTTCCTGATGCGCGGCGACGCCGAGGTCGCCACGGCGACCGGGCAGCCCGGCCGGCCGCGCTCGTGGCGGATCGAGGCCGACGGCGTCGACGCCCGGCTCGTCGAGCGAAGTGGCCTCAGCCGGCTTCGGTTCGAACTCGTCGGCGGAGCGTCGCCCGGCGAGATCCGCGAGACGACGCGGCTGTTCGCGATCCGTCGCCGCTACGAGATCGAGGTGCCGGCCGGCGACCTCGCGCTGCGCGCATTCGTCTTCTTCATCGCGGTCAACGCGACCTATCGATGAGGCTCGCGCGCTCGGCGCGCCGTGGTTAACCTGCCTGCATGCGCCCGCGTCCCGACACGTTGATCAACACGCCGGAGATCGAGATCTGGCCGGCCCACCTCGTTCGGGCCCGCGGCAACAACGCGGCCCGCGAGCTCGCCGGCGCCGAGCGCGTGCTGCGCCGCAAGCACGACGGCCGCTTCCTGCTCGCGACGTGCGGCGACGCCGTGCGGCCGCTGTCGCCCGCGTGGCGACGCGAGCCGGGTCTCGACGGCGCGTTGCGGGCGCTCGCCACGGCCGGCACGCCGCAGCGGCACCGCGACCTGCCCCTCGCCCGCCTCGCGGCGCGCCTCGGCCGGCTCGGCCTCGACGCTGCGGCCTACGAGGCGCGCACCGGGCTGTCGACGGTCGCCGAGCCGTCCGCGCTGGCGTTCGCCGGACGCGACCGCTACCGCCGACCGCTGTGGCTGCGTCCGGCCGCCGCGCGCGCCTGGCAGGCGATGCGCGCCGATGCGATGCGGGACGGCGTCGTCCTCGATGCGATTTCCGGCTACCGCAGCCACGACTACCAGCTGGGGATCTTCGCGCGCAAATTGGCGCGCGGGCTCGGCGTCGACGAGATCCTGACCGTGAACGCGGCGCCCGGTTACAGCGAGCACCACGGCGGCCGCGCGCTCGACATCGGCACGCCCGGCGAACCGCCGGCCGAGGAATCCTTCGAAGCGACACCCGCCTTCGACTGGTTGGTGCAGCACGCTGCGCGCCACGGCTTCCGCATGAGCTATCCGCGCGACAATCCTCACGGCATCGTCTACGAGCCCTGGCACTGGTGCCTTGCACCGGGCATCACCGCCGGTCGCGTTGAATGAACCGCCGCACACGGGTGCAGGTGCTGGTCGCATTCATTGCCGCTGCGACGGGCGTCGTCGGCGCCTACACGGCGCTCGAAGGCATCCGTACGGTGGCGCGCGTCAGCGCGATCGCCTCGGCGTTCGGTGCGGGCGCGTCACTGGCTGCGGGGCTCGCGATCCTGCGCAGGCACCGCGGTTGACGACTGGCGCGCATCCGGTCAGTGGATTCGGTGCGGACGCGCTGCACGACCACGCCTGATCGGCCTTGCTCAACCCGCGGCTTCACTCCGACTCGAGCGCCGGATGACGGTCCGTCCCGTCCACGCCGCGAGGCGCTCAGTCCTGCGAACGCTTGATCGGCGGCTTCGCCGGGCCCGCGAAGTCGGCGATGCGCCACAGGTAGAAGGCGGCGTACGTGCGGAACGGCGCCCAGGCTTCGCCACGCGCGGCGAGTTCGCGGGGCGTGGGCATCGCGTCGAGCCCGTCGAGCAGTTGCACGCCCTTGCGGATGCCCAGGTCGTCGATCGGCAGCACGTCGGGCCGGCCCAGGCGGAACATCAGCATCATCTCGACCGTCCAACGCCCGATGCCGCGGATCGGCACGAGGGCAGCCACGATCGCCGACTCGTCCATCACCGACATCTGCCGCAGCGTCGGGATCTCGCCCTCGTGCTCGCGACGCGCGAGGTCCCGCAGCGCGAGCAGCTTGTTGCCGGAGACGCCGCAGGCGCGGAGGGTCGCATCCTCGCAACGCGCGAGCGTGTCGGCATGCAGGCGATCACTGGAGATCGCGGTTTCGACGCGGCCCACGATGGTCGCGGCCGCCTTGCCCGACAGCTGCTGGTAGAGGATCGCGCGGGCCAGCGCGTCGACGGGATCGAATGGGCGCCGCCAGCGCGGCTCCGCCTCGATCGGCCCGATCCGGCGCATCCACGCCGCGAGCCCCTTGTCGCCTCGGCGCAGGTGCCGCGCCGCCGCGTCCACGTCGAAGCCGCGCGCCCAGCGTGGCATGTCAGCCGCGCGCCCGGTCGAGCGCGACCAGTAACCAGCCGGCGATCAGCAGGCTGCCGCCCGCGGGCGCCAACCGCGTCGACCACCCCCAGGCATGCGCGGCGACGAGGGTGCCGGAAAACAGCACCAGGCCGAGCAGGATCGCGATACGCGCGAGCGCGCCGATGCGCCGCCCGTGCGGCACATACGCCACGAGCAGGAGGCCGTGCGCGATCGCCATCGCCGCGGTGGTGAACAGCCAGCGCTGCGCATCGCCGGCCGCGGCATGCGCCGCATAGGCCGACAGCGCGACGCCCGCGCCGCCTGCGAGGCCGCCGGCGACGCCGGGCCAGCGCGCGTGATCGGGCGTCATGTTGCGCGGCTCGACGAATCGCGACGCCGCAACGAAAAACGCGCCGCAAGCGGCGCGTTTTCGGAAGCGGGAGGGCTTACTTGACGGCCCACTGGACGGTGAACTGGCCCTGGTCGCTGAAGCCGGCATCGATGCCACCGGTCCAGATCTCGTACGGGCGATCCACCGTCGCGTAGCCGTGCGTCAGCGACCACGCGCGGATCGCGTCGCGCAGGCGCTGCAGGTTGCCCATGTCGCCCTTGAACGTGGTGCCCACGACCTTCGACGCGTCGTTGTAGGCGACCTTCACCGGCGTGCCCGCGACCTTGATGTCCGCGATGCGCTCGCCCGCGCCGGCCTTCTTCACCGGGACCGCGACGTCGAACGAATAGTTCTGCGAACCCTGCTCGTTGGTGATGATGCGCACCGGGCCGGCCTGCTCGAGGCCGTTCGACGCGATCACCTTGCGGATCCACTCGAGGTTCGAGTTCATCTGCGCCTTGATCTTGTCGCGGTCGATCGCGACGACGGCGCTCACGGTCAGCAGCGTCTCGGCCGGGCGCTGGCCCAGCGTCGGCAGCGGCGCCTCGTATTCCTTCGGCAGCTGGCTGTAGTCGATGTTCGGCACGCCGGCGAGCGCGTTCACCAGGCGGCCGAGGCCGAGCTTGATGTCCTCGCCCACGCTGTTGCTCACGTACAGGCCGGCGTAGCGCGCGATCGGATTGAAGCCGTAATCGACGTCGTACGTCTGCGTGATCTGGGTATTGCGGCCGCGGTTGCCGACCGGCTTCAGCGTGAACTCGCTGCGCTTGTTGCTGCCCGGCGACGCGGAGTCGATCGTGTAGAGGATGCGCTTGTTCGGCTCGCTCTCGCTGATCGTCCAGCTGCCGTCACCGACGCCGCGCGCCTCCGACGTCCAGCCGATCTTCGCGCCGACGCCCTCGTCCTTGCCCGACAGCTCGACCTTGGCGGCCGGGTCGTGCAGCAGGATCGGGTTCCAGTCCGTGAAGCGACGGGTGTTGTTGAGCAGGTCGAACGCGATCGGCACGCGACGGTTCGTCTGCACGGACGACGACAGGTGGCGACTGCTGGGCAGGAAGATGCCCACGATCACGAACAGTGCGAACACGATCGCGATGGAAATCAGGATCTCGAGCAAACGGGTCATTCAGGAGTTCTCCGGGGCCAGGCCCGCGCCGCCCGTCGCAGGACCGTGGCGCAGACCGCCAATCCTAGCAAGACAGCGGCACTGGCGTGAACGTTGGATGCGAACGGAATGGAACACCGTGTCACCTGCGGCCGCCGGAACGGGCCTGGCCGCTGCCGTGGCAGTCCGCCGTTGGCCTCCCCTAAGCCGCGCCGCCACGCGCCAAGCGGCGGCGAACGCCCCGGGCGGGTGGCGGCAGCGCACCAGCCGGACGGCCGCCGGGTGTGGTGCTGGGCCCCCGCGGCCCGGGCGCGACCGGCGCGCGCCCCGAGCGGCGCGCTCGGACCGTCGTCAGACCAGCTGGAGCTCGAACGCCTTCAGCACGGCGCGGGTGCGGTCGCGAACGCCGAGCTTGGAGAGGATGTTCGAGACATGGTTCTTGATCGTCCCTTCCGCGACCCCGAGCGAATTGGCGATTTCCTTGTTGGAGAACCCGCCGGCCATCAGCCGCAGGATTTCGGTTTCGCGCTCGGTGAGCGGGTCCGGGCGGTCCAGGCTCACGAAGTCGTTGCGCATGTGCTCCAGGCCGGACAGCAGCCGCTGGGTCACGGCCGGTTGCACCAGCGAACCGCCGTCGGCGACCGCCTGGATGGCGCCGACCAGCTGGTCGAGCGAGACGTCCTTCAGCAGGTAGCCCTTGGCACCGGCCTTGACGCCCGCCAGCACGAGCTGGTCGTCGTCGAACGTGGTCAGGATGATCGTGGGCGGCAGCTGGCCGAGCCGCGCCAGCGTCTGGATCGCCTCGAGGCCGGACATCGCGGGCATGCGCATGTCCATCAGCACCACGTCGGGCTTGATCATCGGGATCTGCTCGACCGCCTGCCGACCGTCGGAGGCCTCGGCGACGACGTCGATGCCCTCGGCGAGCGCGAGCAGGGAGCGAACGCCCTGGCGGACGAGGGTCTGGTCGTCGACCAGCATCACGCGGATGCGGCGATCGGATGGCGCGGTCATGCGGCAACTCCTTCTCGGACGGCCGGTACGGCCGCGATGGGCAGGACGAGCCGGAGGCGGAAACCCTCCTCCGGCCGGGTGTCGATGTCGAGGGTGCC
>NZ_BAAGAB020000087.1:0-9027 GCF_047159895.1 Lysobacter xanthus | reverse complement strand
CGAGGGCGATACGCATCGCCGCACACTGCCGGTCGATACGCGAAGCCAGCGTCAGTGGCGGAAGTGGCGGATCCCGGTGAATACCATCGCGAGGCCGTGTTCGTCGGCCGCGGCGATCACCTCGCTGTCGCGCATCGAGCCGCCCGGCTGGATGACCGCCTTGATGCCGGCTTCGGCCGCCGCGTCGATCCCGTCGCGGAACGGGAAGAAGGCGTCGCTCGCCATTACCGAGCCCGGCACGACGAGGCCGGCATCGGTCGCCTTGATGCCGGCGATGCGCGCGGAATAGACGCGGCTCATCTGGCCGGCGCCGACGCCGATCGTGCGGCCGTCCTGCGCGTAGACGATCGCGTTCGACTTCACGAACTTGGCGACGCGCCAGGCGAACAGCAGGTCGGAAAGCTGTGCGTCGGTCGGGGCGATCTTCGTCACCACCTTCAGCTCGTCGCGCGCCACCTCGCGGATGTCGGCCGTCTGCATCAGCAGGCCCGAGCCGACGCGCTTGACGTCCATGTTGTTGCGGCCGTCGCCATGCGGGATGCGCAGCACGCGCACGTTCGCCTTCTTCCTGGCGTAGGTGAGCGCGGCCTCGTCGTAATCCGGCGCGATGAGTACTTCGACGAACTGGCGGTCGAGAATGGTCTTCGCGGTGGCGCCGTCAAGGGGACGGTTGAAGGCGATGATGCCGCCGAAGGCGGACGTGGGGTCGGTCGCGTAGGCGCGCTCGTAGGCGTGCGCATTGTCGACGGCCTCGGCGACGCCGCAGGGGTTCGCGTGCTTCACGATCACGCAGGCGGTGCGCTCGAACTGGCGCACGCATTCCCACGCGGCATCGGCATCGGCGAGGTTGTTGTAGCTGAGCTCCTTGCCCTGCAGTTGCGTGAACGTCGCCAGCGTGCCCGGCACCGGATACAGGTCCCGGTAGAAAGCGCCGAGCTGATGCGGGTTCTCGCCGTAGCGCAGGTCCATCACCTTGGTGAAGCTGCCGTTGTTCTGCTGCGGGAACGGGCTGCGCTCGAACGCGCCTGCCGGGTCGACGGCCGTGATCGCCGACAGGGTGTCGCTGATGCATGCGTCGTACTGCGCGACGCGATTGAACGCGGCGACCGACAGCGCGAAACGCGTGGCGGCCGACAGCGCGCCGTCGTTCGCGTCGAGCTCGGCGGCGATCGCGTCGTACTGCGCGGGATCCGTGGCGACCGCGACGCGCGCGAAGTTCTTCGCGGCCGAGCGCAGCATCGCCGGGCCGCCGATGTCGATGTTCTCGACGATCTCGTCGAGCGTCGACGACGGATCGGCCGAGACCTTCTCGAACGGATAGAGGTTCAGCACCAGCAGGTCGATCGCGCCGATGCCGTGCTGCGCCATCACCGCATCGTCGACGCCGGCGCGTCCGAGCAGTCCGCCGTGCACGATCGGATGCAGCGTCTTGACGCGGCCGTCCATCATCTCGGGAAAGCCGGTCACGTCGCTGACGTCGCGCACATCGAGGCCCGCATCGCGCAGGGCCTTCGCGGTGCCCCCGGTCGACAGCAACTCGACACCGTGGCGTGCGAGCGCCTGCGCGAGCGGCAGCAGGCCGGTCTTGTCGGAGACGGACAACAGGGCGCGGCGAAGCGTCACCGACGGGCCGTTCGGGGCAGCGGTCATGGGGAAAATGGGCGGCGTGGGGAAGCGCCGATTATACCGGCCGGCTCCAGCCGCCCCGGGGCTCAGCCCTGCGCGAGCCCGTAGTCGCGCAGCTTCTTGCGCAGCGTCGCGCGATGGATGCCCAGCAGCTGCGCCGCGCGGCTCTGGTTGCCGTCGCAATGGCGCAGCACTTCCTGGAACAGCGGGATTTCCAGCTCGCGCAACGCGATCTCGTAGAGGTCGGTCATCTCGCAACCGTCGAGGTCGCCGAGGAAGCGGCGGATCGACACGGCGACGTGCTCGCGCAGCGGCACGCGCGCGCCGGGGCGGATCTCGGTGACGGTGGCGGTCGCGATGTCGGACGCGGCGGCGTTCATGGGATCGGGAGGACCCGCGGTCCGGTGCGGGCGGAGGCGGAGTCTAGCCCGGCGACGTCGCGCGCGGCCGGGCGACGCGCGATCGGCGTCGCATCCCCGGACGGACGGTCACTGCAACTGGAAGTCGAACGACTCGACCGGCGCGGCCGGTTCGCGCACGTCGAAGGCGACGTCGAGCGTTTCGCCGGGCGCGACCTGCGACGCCGCATCGCGTCCGTATTCCGCAGGCGGCACGGCGCGCGCGCCGACGCGGCGGCCGTCGACGTCCGACAGGCTGATCACCACCACCGGCGGCGGCTGCGGCCAGCGCGCGTCGTTGCGCACCGTCGCGGTGACGTGCAGCACGCGCCGCTGCGCGCGATCGGGGCGCACGCCGCGCGCGAGCATCGCGTAGGCCGACGGCTCGTGCCAGGCGGGGACGTCGCAGCCGAACACCGCGCACGCCTGCGACACGACCGGCCGCCATGTGGGGTCACGCGCCAGCTGTGCGCGCTGCGCGAGCAGCAGTTGCACGGCGAGCAGCAGTGCGAGCGCACCGAGCGCGACGATCCAGGGCCAGCGGCGGACATCTGGCCGCGCGCGTTCGCGCCGGCGCACGAAGCTCGGGCCGTCGTGCACGGGCGGTGCCACGGCCGCCGTGGTGTCCTCGGGTGCCGGTGAGTCGACCGGGATCGCCTCCGAAGGCGCGTCGGGCGCGCCCGCTGGCGTGTCGGCGGACGGCGCATCGACCGGGGCCGACGGCGGATCCACCGGCTCGCGCGCGACCGGCGCCTCGTGCGCCATCGCGAGGCGCGTCTCGTCGGCGACGTCGCGCTGGCGCCGACGGGGCGTCGGCTCCGGGATGTCGTCGTTCTCGCCCACCAGCGCGCTGCCGCAGCGCGGGCAGCGCTGGCTCGCCTCGCGCCCGGCGATCAGCGCGACCAGGAAACCGCAGTTGGGGCAGGGCTTGAACATCGCGCTATTCCATCACGCCCGGCATCGGGCGGTCAGCGACGGCGGCCGTCGATGCGCACCCAGTCCTCGATGCGCTCGACGCGGACCTCGGCGAGCGCATCGGCATAGGCGGCGATGACCTCGTCCTCCTGTCCCGCGAGGATGCCGGACATCGCCAGGCGCGCGCCCGGCGCGCAGCGCGCGACGATCGTGTCGCGCAGGTCGATGAGCGCGGTGGCGAGGATGTTGGCGACGACGACGGGATAGGTCGCCGCGGGCTCGTCCCTTGGCAGGTGCACGGCCAGCCGGTCGTCGACGCCGTTGCGCTGCGCATTGTCGAGCGTCGCGGTGACCGCCTGCGGATCGTTGTCGACACCGACCGCGCTGGCCGCGCCGAGCTTGAGCGCGGCCAGCGCGAGGATGCCGGAGCCGCAGCCGAAGTCGAGCACGCGCGCGCCGTCGAGCACGCCCTCGCCGGCGAGGCCGTCGAGCCAGGCCAGGCACAGCGCGGTCGTGGGATGCGTGCCGCTGCCGAACGCGAGCCCCGGGTCGAGCCGCACGATCGCCGCGTCGCGCGCATCCGCGCCCTCGGGCAGATCGTGGTTCCACGGCACGATCCAGGTGCGCGCGCCGAACTGCAGCGGTTCGTACTGGTCCATCCAGGCGCGTTCCCAGTCCTGGTCCTCGACGTCGCGGAAGTCCGCGCGCGACCAGTCGAGGCCTTCGTCCATCGCGGCGAGCGCCTGCAGCAGCGGCTCGCGCGGCGTGCCCGCTTCGAAGAGCGCGGTGAGCACCATCTCGCCCCACAGCGGCTGCTCGCCGACGCCGGGTTCGAAGATCGCCTGCTCGTCCGGGGCGTCGGCATGCGCATCGACCAGC
The DNA here is from genome assembly GCF_047159895.1 of Lysobacter xanthus. Taxonomy (NCBI): domain Bacteria; kingdom Pseudomonadati; phylum Pseudomonadota; class Gammaproteobacteria; order Lysobacterales; family Lysobacteraceae; genus Lysobacter; species Lysobacter xanthus. The sequence continues at coordinate 5,209 of NZ_BAAGAB020000087.1, read as the reverse complement.
GTGACCGCGAGCGCGCCGACGTCCTCCAGCGCACGCTCGTAGCGCGGCTGCTGCGCCTCGGTGCAGGGGAGCGAAAGTTCGAGGAAAGGCATCGCCGGCGGCCTGTGGGCGGAAGGACTTACTTGCCGACGAGCTGGACGGCGTCGACGTTCTTGTAGCCCGTCGCGACGGCGTTGGCGAAGCTGAGCTTCACCGACTTCACCGGATACGGCGTGGCGTCGAACTTGCGCACGAACCACGTGCGGGAGCCCCGCTCGTCGCGGGCCACGTCGCTGGTACCGCTCCATACGGTGTGGGCCGCGCCGTCGACGCCGATCAGCTCCACCTTGGTGATCGCCCGGACGCCGTTCTCGTCGAGTACCGCGCGCACTTCGGTCGCCGAGACCGGCCGCGCGTAGTCGAGCTGCAGCCAGTCGAAGCCAATGTCCTGCTGGTTGTTCGTCCAGGCGTCGCCGTTGACGGCCCCGGTGGCCTGCCACGGCGTGCTGGCATCGTGCGAATCCGCCGGCTTGTCGGCCGCGTCGCCGAACGACGAACTGGCCGTCGCCGCCGTCGCCCATTGGGCGTTCGCATCGTTGATGTAGTCGTTTTCCATCGTCGCGTACGCGAGCTTGGCCTGCGCGTCGTCGGCCGCCGGCGTCGCGGCGGCGTCGGGTGCGGCCGGTGCAGGCGCGGCAGGCGCCGGGGCGGGCGCCGTGGCCGTGGCTTCGGGCGCGGCATCGTCGTGCTTTTTGCAGCCGGACAGCGCGGTGACGGCGGTGAGCGCGATCAGCGAAGCGGTCGCAATTCCCTTGTGCATCGTGGACTCCTGGATGAAAACCGGAACGGTGAGCGGATGGGGTGGGGCGATGGAAAGGGCGGATCAGCCGATCGCGATCGACTTGTCCTTCTGCTCTTTCAGCCGCTTCTCGAGGTAGTGGATGTTCTGTCCGCCCTGCTGGAAGCCGGCATCGGAGAGGATGCGCTGCTGCAGCGGGATGTTGGTCTTGATGCCGTCGACCACCATCTCGTTCAGCGCCACGCGCATGCGCGCGATCGCGATCTCGCGCGTCGGGCCGTGCACGATGAGCTTGCCGATCATCGAATCGTAGTTCGGCGGCACCCGGTAGCCTTCATAGATGTGGCTGTCGACACGCACGCCCGGGCCGCCCGGCGCGTGGAAGTGCTGGATCAGGCCGGGGCAGGGCATGAACGTGTCGGGATCTTCCGCGTTGATGCGGCACTCGATCGCATGGCCCTCGAGGACGATGTCCTCCTGCTTCAGGCGCAGCTTCTGGCCCGAGGCGATGCGCAGCTGCTCGGTGACGAGGTCGATGCCGGTCACGAGCTCGGTCACCGGGTGCTCGACCTGGATACGCGTGTTCATTTCGATGAAGTAGAAGCGCCCGTCCTCGAACAGGAACTCGAACGTGCCGGCGCCGCGATACCCGATGCGGATGCAGGCTTCGACGCAAACCTTGCCGATCTCCGCGCGCAACTGCGGCGTGATGCCCGGCGCGGGCGCTTCCTCGACCACCTTCTGGTGGCGACGCTGCATCGAGCAGTCGCGCTCGCCGAGATGGATTGCGTTGCCCTGGCCGTCGGCGAGGACCTGGATCTCCACGTGGCGCGGGTTCTCCAGGAACTTCTCCATGTAGACCATGTCGTTGCCGAACGCGGCCTTCGCTTCCTGCTTGGTCGTCTGGATGGCGGTGACCAGCGCGGCTTCGGTGTGCACCACGCGCATGCCGCGACCGCCGCCGCCGCCCGCGGCCTTCACGATCACCGGATAGCCGATCTCGCGCGCAATCTTGACGTTCTCCGCCGCGTCGTCGCCGAGCGGGCCGCCGCTGCCCGGCACGCACGGCACGCCCGCGGCCTTCATCGCGCGGATCGCCTCGACCTTGTCGCCCATCAGCCGGATCGTGTCGGCCTTCGGTCCGATGAAGATGAAGCCGGACTGCTCGACGCGCTCGGCGAAGTCCGCGTTCTCGCTGAGGAAGCCGTAACCCGGATGGATCGCCTGCGCATCGGTCACCTCGGCGGCCGCGATGATCTGCGCCATGTTGAGGTAGCTCTGCGCACTCGGTGCGGGGCCGATGCAGACCGACTCGTCCGCCATCGCGACGTGCTTGAGGTTGCGGTCGACGGTGGAGTGCACGGCGACGGTGCGGATGCCGAGCGCGTGGCACGCGCGCAGGATGCGCAGCGCGATCTCGCCGCGGTTGGCGATGACGACTTTATCGAGCATGGGTCAGGTCCATGGGTCTATGGAGGACCGCGCCGCGACTCCCCGTCGCGAGGCGGTTGTGCGCGGCGCGGGCCGCGCGGGCTCACCCGATGACGAACAGCGGCTGGTCGAACTCGATCGGCTGGCCGCTCTCGACCAGCACCTTCAGCACGGTGCCGGACACGTCGGCCTCGATCGGGTTGAACATCTTCATCGCCTCGATGATCGCGAGCGTCTCGCCGGCCTTGACCTGCTGGCCGATGGTGACGAACGCCGGCTTGTCCGGCGCGGGCGAGGCGTAGAACGTGCCCACCATCGGGGCGCGCACGACGTGGCCCGCGGGCAGGTCGCCGCCGGCCTTCGCCGAACCGCCGGAGGCGGCGTCCGTCGGGCTCTGCATCGGCATCGGCGGCGCGGCCTGCGGCTGCGCCTGCTGGACGGGCTGCATGTGCTGCGGGGCGTAGGCGATCTCGACCGGGCGCGAGGTGGTGCGCGCCAAGCGCACCGTCTCCTCGCCTTCCTTGATCTCGATTTCCGAGAGGTTGCTCGCCTCGAGCAGGTCGATCAGCTTCTTGATTTTCCGCAGGTCCATGTCGGGCCTCGTCTGTGGATTCGGGAACGGCGCCGCGGTCGCGGTGCCGGATCAGGAACGGTTGGCGTGCGCCGCGGCGCGCTTGTCGAGCCAGGTCAGCGCGGCTTCCATCGCGAAGCGGTAGCTGTCCGCGCCGAAGCCGCAGATCACGCCCATCGCGAGGTCGCTGAAATAGCTCTGCTTGCGGAACGGCTCGCGCGCATGCGGGTTGGACAGGTGCACTTCGATGAAAGGCAGGTCGGCCGCGGCCACGGCATCGCGCAGCGAGACGCTGGTGTGCGTCAGGCCGGCGGGATTGATGATCAGGAAGGCGGTGCCGTCGCCGCGGGCGGCGTGCAGGCGGTCGATCAGCTCGTGCTCCGCATTCGACTGCATCGACTCGAGCGTGTGGCCGTGCGACTCGGCGTCGACCTTCAGGGCCCGGTCGATCGCCGCGAGGGACGTGCGGCCGTAGACGTTGGGCTCCCGCTCGCCGAGCAGGTTGAGATTGGGCCCGTGCAGGACCAGCAGCTTCGCCATGGCGGGGCCTTCCGACGTCGAAGCGCCGCAGTCTGCGCCCTGGCGGAAAAGCTGTCCAGACGTTCGCTACCGTATCGCCGACGTTGGACGAAATTCAATCGCGCGTTCGAACCGCGTCGAGCGCCCAGTCGTCGAGGTCGCGCGCGGTCAGCGGCCCGGCGTGCCGGCGCAGGATGCGGCCGTCGGCACCGACCAGCACGCTGTAGGGCAACACGCCGCGGGCATTGCCGAGGCGCGCACCGGCGTCCGCCGGCCCAGGCGCGTCGATCCGCACGGCGTAGCCGACCGGCCGACGCCGCAGGAAGGCGCGCACCGCGTCCGCGTCGTCGAGCGCGATGCCGACCACTTGCACGCCGTTCGCGCCCTGTCGGCGGGCGAAGGCGTCGAGCGCTGGCATCTCCTCGAGGCAGGGCCCGCACCAGCTGGCCCAGAAGTTGAGGATCGCCGGGCGCCCGGCGAGGACGTCCGCGAGCGGGCGCACCCGCCCGTGGAGGTCGGGCAACGCGAGCGCCGGGATCGGGTCGCCGACGCCCGCCACGGCAAGGCCGGGTGCGGTCGCGGGCGGCGGCGCGATCGCGCGTGCGAGCTTCGTGCCGTGCATGCCGCCGCCGAGCAGGAGGCTCGCCGCCACGCCCAGGACGCCGGCGATCGCCGCCGCGGCAAGGATGGCGCGGGTGCTCACCGGGCCGCGTCGCCCAGCGCCTGTTCGACCATCGCGGTCGTCAGCAGCGTCGGCAGCACCTTCGGCTCGCCGCGGCGCGGGTAGACGACATAGAGCGGCACGCCGACGGCGCCGTGGCGCTGGAGGAAGGCGGTGAGCGCGGGATCGACATCGGTGTAGTCGCCGACGAGGTAGGCGGCGCCGGCGGACTGCAGCGCCGCGGCGAACACGGGCCGGCCGAGCACGGTGCGCTCGTTGGCCTTGCAGCTCACGCACCAGTCGGCGGTGATGTTGACGAAGACCACGCGGCCCTCCGCACGCAGCGCGGCGAGGCGCGCCTCGCTGAAGGGCTCGTGGGTGCCCGCGGCCGCCGCGACCGGCGCGTTCGGGCGCGGCAGGCGATGCACGGTGACGAGCGACGCGCCCACCGCGGCGAGCCCGAGCACGAGCGCGAGGGTGCCCCAGGCGCGACCGCGATGCCGCGTGCGCGACCAGGCCCAGGCGACGAACGCGACCGCCACCGCGGCCGCGAGCGTCCAGGCGATCGCATCCGGCCCGCGCTGCCGGCCCAGCACCCAGACCAGCCACGCGGCGGTGAGGTAGAGCGGGAAGGCGAGCGCCTGCTTGAGGGTCTCCATCCACGCGCCGGGCCGCGGCAGCAGCGCCGCGAGGCCGGGCAGCAGGCCGATCAGGATGAAGGGCATCGCGAGGCCGAGGCCCAGCGCGACGAACACGGCGAGCGCGAGCGCGGTCGGTGCGAGGAAGGCCCAGGCCAGTGCGGCGCCCATGAAGGGCGCGGTGCACGGCGTCGCCACGACGACGGCGAGCACGCCGGTAAAGAAGTCGCCGACCAGCCCGCTGCGGCGCGTGAGGCCATCGCCGGCACCGGTCCAGCGGCCGCCCGCGTGCCACAGCCCCGAGAGGCTGAGGCCGAGCGCGAACATGACCAGTGCGAGGACCGCGACGACCACGGGCTCCTGCAGCTGGAAGCCCCAGCCGAGTGCGCGGCCCGCATGGCGCAGGGCCAGCGCGAGGCCGCCGAGCAGCAGGAAGCTGGTGACCACGCCGGCTGTGTAGCCCGCCGCATGGCGACGCGCGGCGGCGGGCGTCGCGCTGTCCGCGAGCGACAGCGCCTTGAGCGAAAGCACCGGCAGCACGCAGGGCATCAGGTTGAGCACTCAAGGTAGCGACGTACGTGCTCCGGATAATTCGCAGCATGTACCCCGTC
>NZ_BAAGAB020000086.1:0-9252 GCF_047159895.1 Lysobacter xanthus | reverse complement strand
AATCCGGCGGACCTGAAGACGGACGTCTATCGCTCGTCGGGCGCCGGCGGCCAGCACGTCAACAAGACGGAATCGGCGGTGCGCATCACGCACGTGCCGAGCGGGATCGTCGTGGCCTGCCAGACCGGCCGCAGCCAGCACCAGAACCGCGACAATGCGATGAAGATGCTCGCGGCGAAGCTGTACGAGCTGGAGATCCAGAAGCGCAATGCCGAGCGCGATGCGGTCGAGGCCACGAAGTCCGACATCGGCTGGGGCAGCCAGATCCGCAACTACGTGCTCGACCAGAGCCGCATCAAGGACCTGCGCACCGGCATCGAGCGCTCCGACACGCAGAAGGTGCTCGACGGCGACCTCGACGAATTCGTCGAAGCGAGCCTGAAGTCGGGCCTGGAAGTCGGCGCCAAACGCACCGACGCCGCCTGATCCGACGCCCCTGTCTCGACAGGGGCATCCGCTCGATGCGCAGACGCGCATCCACGATTCCGCCCGCCGCCACGCCCGGCCCTGCAGCGACCGCCACGATGACCGACACGCCCGCCACCACGCCGACCGACGAGAACTTCCTGATCGCGGAGCGACGCGCGAAACTCGCCGAGCTGCGCGGGCAGGGCATCGCGTTCCCGAACGACTTCAAGCGCGGCCACTACGCCGGCGACCTGCAGGACGAGTTCGCCGACTCCGAACGCTGGACCCCGGAGGCGCTCGACGCCGCGCCGCGCCGCGTGGCGCTCGGCGGGCGCGTGCTGCTCAAGCGCGACATGGGCAAGGCCGGCTTCGCGCAGATCCAGGACGAGTCGGGCCGCCTGCAGCTATGGCTCAAGAAGGACCTGCTGGGCGACGCCTTCGAGGTGTTCAAGAACCTCGACCTCGGCGACATCGTCGCGGTCGAAGGCGAACTCACGCGCACGCGCACGGGCGAGCTGTCGCTGAAGGCGTCGTCGCTTCGCCTGCTGACCAAGGCGCTGCGCCCGCTGCCGGACAAGTTCCACGGCATGGCCGACATCGAGCAGCGCTATCGCCAGCGCTATGTCGACCTGATCGTGACGCCGGAGTCGCGCGACGTCTTCGTCAAGCGCAGCAAGATCATCCGCGCGATGCGCGCCTGGCTCGATGCGCGGCGCTTCCTCGAAGTCGAGACGCCGATGATGCATTACATCCCGGGCGGCGCCACGGCGAAGCCTTTCGTGACGCACCACAATGCGCTCGACCTCGAGCTCTACCTGCGCGTCGCCCCGGAGCTCTACCTGAAGCGGCTCGTCGTGGGCGGCCTAGAGCGCGTGTACGAGATCAACCGCAATTTCCGCAACGAGGGCGTGTCCACCCGACACAACCCCGAGTTCACGATGCTCGAGCTGTACGAGGCCTATGCCACGTACACCGAGATCATGGATCTCACGGAGGACGTGATCCGCCATTGCGCGCAGGACGTGCTGGGCGCGACCGCCATCGAGTGGGAAGGCGCACCGATCGACCTGGGCCCGCGGTTCCGCCGCTGGTCGATGACCGACGCCGTGATCGAGCTCAACCCCGCGATCGGGCGCGACGAACTGCGCGACGTCGCGAAGATGCGCGAGCATTGCGCGCGGCTGCGGATCGCCGTGAAGCCCTCGTACGGTTGGGGCAAGCTCCTGCTGGAGATCTTCGAGAAGACGGTGGAGCACACGCTGATCCAGCCGACCTTCATCACCGATCATCCCGTCGAGGTCAGTCCGCTGGCCCGCGCGAACGACCTCGACCCCGAACTGACCGATCGCTTCGAGCTCTTCGTCGGCGGCAAGGAACTCGCGAACGGCTTTTCGGAGCTCAACGATCCCGAGGACCAGGCCGCGCGATTCATGGCGCAGGTCGAGGCGAAGCAGGGCGGCGACGACGAGGCCATGCATTTCGACGCCGACTACATCCGCGCGCTCGAGGTCGGCATGCCACCCACGGGAGGCCTTGGCATCGGCATCGATCGCCTCGTGATGCTGCTCACGGATCGCGCCTCCATCCGCGATGTCCTTCTTTTCCCCTACATGCGCCCGGAACAGTCCGGCTGACCATGCGCTCAAGTACGGCAGGGAAGCAGCCGATAGAGGGCAGGCGCAGTGCCGGCGTGGTGCAGGCGCGCTATCCTCGGCCCGAAGCCGCCGTCACGGTAATCGCCAACGGATGGTCCAATGAACGTCGTCATCGTCGATGACCAGACCAGCGCACGCACCATGCTGCGCCACATCATCGAGGACATCGGTGCGGAACTCGCCGTGCACGACTTCGGCGAGCCGCAGGTGGCGCTCGACTGGTGCGCCTCGCACGATCCCGACCTGCTGCTGCTCGACTACCGCATGCCCGGCATCGACGGCCTCGAGTTCGCGCGCCGGTTCCGTCGGCTGCCGCGGCATCGCGACATTCCGATCATCCTGGTGACGGTGGTCGGCGATGAGCCGATCCGCCAGGCGGCGCTCGATGCGGGCGTCATCGATTTCCTCGTGAAGCCCGTCCGCCCGCGCGAGCTGCGTGCGCGTTGCCGAAACCTTCTGCAGCTGCGCCAGCAGTCCGAGACGGTGAAGCAGCGCGCGCTCTCGCTCGAGCACCGCCTGCAGACGACGTTGCAGCAGATCGCCGATCGCGAGCGCCAGATGCTGAGCCGCCTCGCGATGGCGGTGGAGTACCGCGACGGCGCCGCGCACCCGAACCTGCAGCGCATGGCGGTCGTCGCCGGGCTGGTGGCGCGCGGCGTGGGCTTTTTCGACGAGGACGTCACCCTCATCGAGCAGGCCACGCCGCTCCACGACATCGGCAAGATCGCGCTACCCGACGCGGTGCTGCATAAGCCCGGCCCGCTGTCGGACGAGGAGATGCAGCTCGTGCGCCGGCATCCGGAGATCGGCCATGAGCTGCTCTCGGGCAGCGGTACGCGTTTCATGGACCTCGCCGCGACCATCGCGCTCCACCACCACGAGCGCTGGGACGGCAGCGGCTATCCGCACGGTCTGGCCGGGCAGGCCATTCCGGTCGAGGCACGCATCGTCGCGGTCGCGGACGTCTTCGACGCCCTGGTTTCGGAGCAGCCCTACAAGCACGCCTGGGAGATCGACGCGGCGCTCGCGCACCTGTACGCGCAGCGCGGGCGCCTGTTCGACCCGGAATGCGTGCAGGCGCTGGTCGGTGTCCGCCGGCAGCTCGAAGTGCTCTGCCGGACGAGCCGGGGTGCGCCGGAGCGGCTGATGTGATCGCCGCGTTCGCCCGCCTGCGCAGTCGCCTCGCGACACGCCCGGACAGCGAACACGGCCAGGCCGGCGTCCGCATCGGTGCGCTCGGCGTGGTGCTGGCGTACCTGCTGCTCTCGCCGTCCGGGGCCCACCCCGACGCCTACTACGACGTCATGGCGATGGTCATGGCGGGCTTCATGATCGGCGCCGGCATCCTGGTCTGGCTCGTCGCTTCGCCGGACACCAACCACCCGCGGCGGCTGGTCGGCATGGCCGCGGACTACGGCCTGATGTCGGCCGCGATGATCCGCATGGGCGAGCCTATCGCCTGGGTCTTCGTGCTCATCCTGTGGGTGACGGTCGGCAACGGCCTGCGCTTCGGGCGTCGCTACCTCGTCGGCGCGGTGATCGCGGCGCTGTGCGCCTTCGGGCTCGTGCTCGCGAAGTCGCCGTACTGGCAGGAGAACCTGCCGCTCGGCTTCGGGCTCCTCGCCGGACTGGTGGCGATTCCGATGTACCTCACCGGCCTGCTGGCGGCGCTGACCCGGGCCACCGACGAGGCGCGGCGCGCGAACGAGGCGAAGAGCCGGTTCCTCGCGAACATGTCGCACGAGTTCCGCACGCCCCTCAACGGGCTCGCCGGGATGACCGAGCTGCTCTCGGCCACCGAGCTCGACGCCGAGCAGCGCGAATGCCTCGGCACGATCCAGGCGTCCACGCGCACGCTGATGGCGCTGGTCGAGGACGTCCTCGACATCTCCGCGATCGAGGCGGGCAAGCTCAAGATGCATGCGGGCGATTTCGACGTCCGCGAACTCGTGGACGGCGTCGGGCTGATCCTGGGCCCGCTGGCGCGTGCGAAATACCTGGATTTCCGCGTCGACGTCGCGGACGAGGTGCCGACGCGCGTCCGCGGCGACCTGGCGCACGTGCGGCAGGTGCTCCTGAACCTGGCGGGCAATGCGGTCAAGTTCACCGACCGCGGCTCCGTCGTGCTTCGCGTCGAGCGCGTCCTGCACGACGAGCACCGCACCTGCCTGCGCTTCACGGTGACGGATACGGGCATCGGCATCCCGGCCGACATGCGTCGCCGCCTCTTCGATGCCTTCGAGCAGGCGGATGCGGGCCTCGCGCGCCGCTATGGCGGCACCGGCCTCGGGACGACGATCGCCAAGGGCCTCACCGAGGCCATGGGCGGCACGATCGGCTTCGAGAGCACGGAGGGCGAGGGCACGCGGTTCTGGGTGCAGCTGCCGTTCCAGTCCGCCGAAGCGCCCGTGACGGTGCCCGAGCCTTCGTCCCTGCCTGCGGCCCATGAGCCGGGGCTTGCCGGCGCCGCGCTCGGCGAGAACGTCATCGCCTTCAGCAATCCCTTCCTGCGCCATCGCGCGCGGGTGCGCAGCCTCCATGTGCTCGTGGCCGACGACAACGCGGCCAACCGCATGGTGCTGCAGCGCCTGCTGCAGAAGGCGGGCCATCGCTCGACCTGCGTCGACGGAGCGGAGGAAGTGCTCGACCTTCTGGCCGAGAGCACGTTCGACCTCGTCATCGCCGACCTGCACATGCCCGGCATGAGCGGCGTCGACATGCTGCGCAACCTGCGACTAATGGAGGCGGGCAATGCGCGCACCCCGGTCGTCATCCTGAGCGCCGACGTGACACCGGCGGCGATCGCGGCCTGCGAGGACGCGGGCGCGTGGGGCTTCCTGGCCAAACCGGTCTCGACCGGGCGACTGCTCGACATGGTGGCGGAGATCGCCGAGCGCGACGGCGCCTCGCGTCCGCTGCGCACGACCGTGCCCCTCGTGGAACGCGACGACGGCGCGGTCTTCGATCCCGCGGTGCTCGACGAACTCGCCTCGATCGGAATGGGCGAGACGTTCGAGCGCGACTTCATCGCCGAATGCCTGGCGGATGCGGAGCGCGGCATCGCGCACGCCGCGCATTGCGCCGCACAGGGCGACTGGCTGCAGGTGCGCGAACATGCCCACGCCGTGAAAGGCGTGGCGGGCAACGTCGGCCTCGTGAAGCTTGCCGGTCTGGCCGGCGAGATGATGCGGCTGCCGGACTGGCAACTCACGGGCGAGTGGCGTGCGCGCGTGGACGCGCTGCGCGAGCGCCTCGCGCAGGGCCGCGAGCTTCTCGCCACGCGACGCGGGCGTGGCGATTCCGAAGGTCCGGCGCTGCGATCGGATTGATCAGCGCGCCGAGCGACGCGTCTGCGCGCGCACGATTCGCTCCATCGTCCTGAGCGAACGCTCGCCCAGCTGCAACGCCGCATCCACCCAGGCTTCCGTCACCGCGATCAGCTCCTCGCGCGTCACGCCCTGTGCGAGGCGCCGCACGCGATTGAGCGCAAGGTGCGCGTGCGGTGCCCGCTGTTCCTGCTGGATGAGCTCGCGCACGACCCGCGCGCCTTCGCCCTTCGGCGCCACGATGTCGACGACACCCATGCGCTGCAGCTCCTCGGCCGGCAGGATGCGGCCTTCGAGGATCATGCGCTCGGCCTGGTGCGGCGGCATGCGGCGGCTCAGGAACGAGTACGCGCCCATGCCCGGGAACAGGCCGAAGAGCACCTCGGGCAGCCCCAGTTCGGTGCCTTCCTCGGCGACGATGACCTGGCAGGCGAGGGCGAGTTCCATGCCGCCACCGAGCGCGTCGCCCTGCACGAGCGCGATCGTCCGGACGTCGCCGCCCAGTCCGCGATGCAGCAGGTGCACGCCGTCGACGCAACGCGTGGCGTAGTCGAGCAGGCCGTCGCGATCACCGGCGCGGATGAGGCTCGAGAACAGCGCCAGGTCGCCGCCGAGGTTGAACGCACCGGGCGCGTCGGACGCGAGCACGACGTGACGCAGCGGACGCCCCGCCGACGCACCGTGCGTGTCCGCGACTTCCGACAGCATCGCCCACATGTCGTGCATGAGCTCGCGACGGAAGCAGGGACGGATGCCGGAGGCATGGTCGGCATGCATGTACACCCAGTCGCAGCCGACACTGGCGTCGGATTCCACGCGGACGGTCGGGAAACTGCGGGCGCGGTAAAGCGGATCGATCGTGCTCATCATGCGGGTCCTCATAAGGGAACCGCCCGCGGTTGCCGGTGGGCGCGGGCGATCAGGTGGTGCCCACCGGGCGATCCTACACCTGCCGCGTGCATGCAAAAGACAGGCCCGCCGAAGCGGGCCCGTCGAGTCGGAACATTGGACGCGGGGCTCAGGCCGCGGTGGTTTCCCGGAGTTCCCGACGCAGGATCTTGCCGACGTTGGTCTTCGGCAGCTCCTTCCGGAACTCGACGAAGCGCGGCAGCTTGTAACCGGTCAGGTTCTCGCGCGCGTGGGCGAGCACCTGTGCCGCCGTGAGCGAAGGGTCCTTCGGAACGATCACCACCTTCACCGCCTCGCCGGATTTTTCGTCCGGGACGCCCACGGCCGCGACCTCCAGCACCTCGGGCATCATCGCGATGACGTCCTCGATCTCGTTCGGGTACACGTTGAAGCCGGAGACGAGGATCATGTCCTTCTTGCGGTCGACGATGTAGAAGAAGCCGCCTTCGTCCATGCGCGCCATGTCGCCGGTGTGCAGCCAGCCGTCGGCGTCCATCACCTTGGCCGTCTCCTCCGGACGGTTCCAGTAGCCGCGCATGACCTGCGGACCCTTGAGGCAGAGTTCGCCGATCTCGCCCATGCCGACAACGCGGCCGTCGTCGTCCTTGATGCAGGCATCGGTCGACGGGATCGGCAGGCCGATCGCCCCGTTGTAGGCGGGCAGGTCCATCGGATTGATGCAGGCCGCGGGCGACGTTTCGGTCAGGCCGTAGGCTTCGACGAGCGTGCAGCCGGTCACCTGCTTCCATCGTTCCGCGACCGCACGCTGCACCGCCATGCCGCCGCCGAGCGTGAGGTGCAGCCCGGAGAAGTCGACCTTGTCGAAGCCCGGCGTGTTGAGCAGGCCATTGAACAGCGTGTTGACGCCCGTGATCGCGGTGAACTTCGTCTTCTGCAGTTCCTTCACGAAACCCGGCATGTCGCGCGGGTTGGTGATCATGTGGTTGAGACCACCGAACTTCATGAAGACGAGGCCGTTCGCCGTCAATGCGAAGATGTGGTACAGCGGCAGCGCGGTGACGATCGTTTCCTGCCCGTAGCGCACGTTCGTGCCGATCCACGCTGCCGCCTGCTGCATGTTCGCGACGAGGTTGCGGTGGGTGAGCATCGCGCCCTTGGCCACGCCGGTCGTGCCGCCCGTGTACTGCAGGAAGGCGATGTCGCCCGCCTCGATCTCGATCTCCTCGTCGCGGAACGGGAGCCTGGCGCCCGCATCGACCGCGTCGTTGAAGCGCACCGCGTGCGGGATGTCGTAGTCCGGCACCATCTTCCTGACGTAGCGCACGACGAAGTTCACGACCGAGCGCTTCGGGAAATCGAGGCAGTCGCCGAGCGCGGTGGTGATGACGTGCTTCACCTGCGTCTCGTGCAGCACTTCCTGCACGGTGTGGGCGAAGTTGTCCATGACGAGGATGGCGACCGCGCCGGCATCCTCGAGCTGGTGGCGCAGCTCGCGGGCGGTGTACATCGGATTGACGTTCACCACTGTCAGGCCGGCGCGCAGGATGCCGAACAGCGCGATCGGATACTGCAGGCAGTTGGGCATCATGATCGCGACGCGATCGCCGTGCTTGAGCTTCAGTTCGCCGAGCAGGTACGCCGCGAAGCGCGCGCTCATCGCGTCGACCTCGGCGTAGTCGATCGTCTTGCCGAGGCTGGAGAAGGCGGGGCGGTCCCGGTACTTCGCGATCGCGCTCTGCAGCACCGAGACGATGGACGGGAACTCGTCCACGTCGATCTCGGCCGGAACACCGGCGGGATAGCTCGCCAGCCAGGGCCGGTCTTGCGTCATGCGATTTCCCCTTGGATTCGACTGCGTGCACGGCGCCGATCCGGGGCCGTACGGTCGCCGGATTGGAGCATAGGCCTCGCGCGCGTCGCAAGGCGCGGTGCAAGGTAGGCATCGGCCGCGCGGGCGGTTTCCGCAGCCCCGAAACGACGACGGGACGCCGAAGCGTCCCGTCGCGGAACCGGCCGCCGCCCGTGGGCGGCAGGACGGCGTCAGGCGGCCTTGCGGGCCGCCAGCTGGCGCAGCACGTAGTGCAGGATGCCGCCGTGGCGGAAGTACTCGACTTCCTTGGGCGTCAGCAGCAGCACGCGGACCTGGAAGCGCTTCTCGGAGCCGTCCGCACGGCGGGCCACGACCGTCGCGGTCTTGCTGGCGCCGTCCTGCAGGCCCTCGATCGCGATCGTCTCCGAGCCGTCCAGGCCGAGCACGCCGGCGTTCTCGCCCGGCATGAACTGCAGCGGGAGCACGCCCATGCCGACCAGGTTCGAGCGGTGGATGCGCTCGAAGCTCTCGGCCACCACCGCCTTGATACCCAGCAGGTTCGTGCCCTTGGCCGCCCAGTCGCGCGACGAGCCGGTGCCGTACTCCTTGCCGGCGAAGACGACCAGCGGGACGCCGTCGGCCTTGTACTTCATCGCCGCGTCGTAGATCGACAGCTTCTCGGGCTGGCCCGCGCCGAAGTACAGGGTGTTGCCGCCTTCTTCGCCGCCCAGCATCAGGTTCTTGATGCGGATGTTGGCGAAGGTGCCGCGCACCATGACGTCGTCGTTGCCGCGGCGGCTGCCGTAGCTGTTGAAGTCGGTCGGCTGCACGCCGCGGTCCATCAGGAAGCGCCCGGCGGGCGAGTCCTTCTTGATGTTGCCCGCCGGCGAGATGTGGTCGGTCGTGATCGAGTCGCCGAACAGGCCGAGCACGCGCGCACCGGCGACGTCCGCGATCGTCCCCACCTGCATCGACATGCCGTCGAAGTAGGGCGGGTTCTTGATGTACGTCGATGCGCCGTCCCAGGCGAACGACTCGCCTTCGGGGGACGCGATCTGGTTCCAGCGCGTGTCGCCCTTGAAAACGTCCGCATAGGCCTGCTTGAACAGCTCCGGGCCGATCGTCGCGGCGATCGTGTCCCCGATCTCCTTGTTGGACGGCCAGATGTCGCGCAGGTAGACCG